>NZ_CEZPJD010000016.1:0-28962 GCF_983059655.1 Okeania sp. | reverse complement strand
ACTTTTGACTTCTTCTAACTTCTTCCTTCTATAACCAATTCCCGATCAAAACAAAAGTTGACCAGAAGTAGGGGTGATCGAATTCTAAATTTACCTCCTCTGTTTGAGCGTCTCGTAAAATTTTTTGTTGTGCTCGACGCAAAGCTTCTGCTTTCGTAATTTCTGGGTCGACCAACTGTTCATACAAATTTTTCATCAGCACAGCAGTTGCTTCATCACTCACATACCACAGACTAGCAATAGTACTTCTTGCCCCTGCCCTGACTGCAACTCCCGCTAACCCTAATGTTGCTCGTTCGTCCCCAGTGGCAGTACGACAAGCACTCAACACTAATAATTCTACAGGACGTGTTTGTTGAACGCCAGATTTAATCATACTTCGTAACTCTTCAACATTAATCCTATCATCCCAGGTCAGAATAAAAGTGTCTTCAACATTAGAACTAAATTCGCCATGGGTTGCAATGTGAATTACTTGGTAAGGAGTATCAGCAACTTCGGTATTAGCTTCATTTTCTGTAAACGACTCATTTAGCAAAATTTCACTAGAAGCTTGGGCTTGAATATCTTTTAACTCTTGTCTCACATTTGGCAGTGGTGGAAAACCTTGACGACTTTCAGTTATTCCCATACCCAGTACTTCTAGTTTCTTTCGTGCTAGTGGTTTAGGATCGATTAATTCTAGACTAGGAGCGATCGCCACATTATAGTTCTCAATTACATATTCCTGACCATCATAAAGACTAGCTAAAGGAATACTTCGCAACCTTCCTTCTAATACAAATACTAAAGTTTTTATCTTATTGTCTCGCAATAGCTCTTCAGCAGGATAAATTAGCCATTGATAAATTTCTGCAGCAGGTTCCAAATAATTTTCAATAAAAATTCGCTTTTGGGGAAATGTAAGAGCTTGTAGCATAGTTTCAACTTTTGAGTTGACTTCCGCTCTTGATATTTTAGTGCTGTAATAAACCAAAGGTTTTTCTGGTATAGCTAAGATTACTGCCAAGCGATCGCGCAAAACAATTGTATAAAAAATAGCTGCATTTTTGTCCACGCGGTCTACTTCTACAGGTTTGGCATCTAAACAAGAATTACGAAAAAAATTATCTAGTTCAGCTAACTGCAAAGCTTCAATTACTTGTCGTGCTTGTTTTAAATTTTTTTGACTAATATCTGTTTTTCCAGGTGTGGCAGGTTGTAAAAGTAACTCTACTAATTCACGATAAATAGGTTCTACACTATCCCTAAAATTAAACTTTAATTCTGAACTAATAGCAACTATATCACTCCGTAAAGCTTGGAGACTTTTTACTGATTGAGAATAAGCTACTATAGCTTCGTTTTTATTTCCTGTAACTGTCAAAATCCGACCTAATTGCCATTCCCACTGATAAACAATATCAGTAGCATTAATACCTTGAGCCAAAATCAAAGCTTTTTCGGTTAACTCTTTAGCCTCATTCCATTGCTGATTATTTTCATATAAAGTTCCTAAAGTTCCTAAACCATAAGATTCTGCTCTTGTATCTCCTAAATTCCTTGCTTGTTGTACTGCTGTAACTAAGTAATCAGCAATTTTTGCTGGTGAATATAATGGTTTCTTATTACCATTTGCTAAAACTTCTTTTCTGAATTCTATTAAATTCTGAGCCAGATTAATTCTGGCATAAATACCTGGTTGAGAAGCAGATAATTGATTTAACGAGTCATCTATATTTGTGACTAATTCTGTAGCAGTTAAATATTGCTTTTGTTTGATAGCTAGATTTAACTGATTGAGCATTGCTTGAATTTTAATTTCTACTATAGGTGATTCCTCAATAGCTCGTTTATAGAATAATTTAGCAGCTTGAGGATTATCTAAAAGAATTGCTGTATTACCTAAACTAATCCATGTTATGGCAATTTCTTCTGTCGCCTGTAAATTCTCAGCTATTACCAAACTAGACTCTAAAACTTTTTGAGATTCTGATAGTTGACCTATTCCTCGAAGTACATCACCCAAACTTTGTAATGCTTTTGCTTTAACTATTGTATCTGGTTGTTCCTCCAGATTTTGTCTAGCTTTTGTTAACTGTTTAAATGCTTGAGAATATAAACCCAAAGCTTGTAAAGCCTGAGCTTGATTAATTCCACTACGAGTAAACCCTAAAGAATCACCAATTTTTTCATAAATTTGACTAGCTTCTTTCCAAGTATCTAAAGCTGCTTCTGCTTGACCAATAGATAATTTTAATTGACCTTTTACTTCTAAGACACTAGCTGTAATTTTTTTGGTTTTTTGGGTTTTTGATATTTGTTGAATTAAATCTAAACAATTATTCAAGGCAATTTCAGTATCTTGCCATTTTCCTAGTTTTAGATAAACTAAACCTAAGTTTCTTAGCGCTCTGATCTGACTATAATTATCTCCTTGAGTGGCATAATTATTAATAGCTGCTTCTAACAGAGGTATACTAGCAGAAAAATCTCCTTTTTCAAAAAGTTTTTGTGCTTGTAGTTCTAAATTACTAGCTGATGCGGTCGGTGCTTGAGTTAGTATATTCCAATTAATTTGGCTGGTTGTGACTCGATTATTATTCAGGTATATAGCCTGAACTTGTTTAATTTGAATACCTAGAATTAAGGTAGAAGAAAGAAGAAAAACTTTAAGCATATATTTACTACAAAATAGGTATAGCGCTACGCGCAAGTCAGAAGTCAGAACTCAGAAGTAATCTCTGACTGAATTTGAGGATTTATCAATGTCCTAACCTATTTGCGTAGTGCTATAAAACATAAAATTTTATAAAACTATTTTTTGATAAATGGTATTATCTTATACCAATTTTATGTGAGGCTGCATAGAATTAGGTGTTAGGTCAACTGTTCCACTATCTCCTCATCTCCCGTTCTCCTGCTCATCGTTAATCTACAATACTTTGAAACAGTCCCACCCTCCCATCTAAGGTTTCAGGAGTTCCTTATAAGGGATAGCTTTTAGGGAGAGGTAATTATCAATTATCAATTATCAATTATTGAAAGCCGTTTTCATTTCGGTAGACCACAGTAGGGGAGACATTAGCAACAGCTCTACGCCAGCAAATGGCCATTTTTCCTACAGGTTTTTGGTTATAACGATGTGGTTTACTTCAACTAGGGTATAGCGTTGAAAATCCAGATTCTCAGCGAAAGATGAGAAACACACCAACCAGTATCATAATAATCCCTGATACCCTACTTGATGTTCTATAGGCTTTTACAGATTGAAGGAAATTTCTAGCCTTTTCGCCAAATAAAGCATATAACGTAGCAATTAGAGACATAATAACGGTAACAGTTACACATAGAGTTATGTAGATAGCAATAGTTAGAGAATTAACATTAATCACGCCTGGAAGTATTGAGAGGTAAAATAATATTGCGTGAGGATTACTCGAGGCAACTAGAAAACCACCAATACACTCTGTCCATAAGTCTTTTATCTCAATTTTGCTGGTAATAAGGGAGGTTGAAAGTGGCCGAGCAAAGTATTTTCTATAGCCTAAAAATACTAAATAAGAACCTCCTAAGACTTTTATCACCGAAAACAATCCTTCTGATTGCTGTGCAACTGTAGATAGCCCCATGACTGCTAAAGTAAGTAGCACTAGCTTTCCTGCAATAATTCCAATAGTAAAAGGAACTGTAGATACAATGCCATTGCTCAGCGATCTTGAGAATATTGAAACAACATCCGGTCCAGGAGTTGCTGCAGATGTGGCGAAAGTAATCGCAAAAAGCCAGATATCATTCAACATATACGTAAAGAGATTCAGAAAAAAACCAAGTAGTTTTCATTTTCTATGTAAATCAAATTTAAAATTCAAGGGTGCTCATAAAACCGGGATCAAGATCTGACTTTTACTCTTAATCTACCCTGTTGGCAATACAGAAGCTTGTACAAGCTTTGAAGACGGCAACGCTCTGCATCCTCAAAGTAGCCCACATAAGTCAAGGATACCCATCATTTCAGACAGAGATGATCCGGATACAAGCTACGCACCTGCTCCTTCCAAGCATTCAGTTTTGCATATGTGTAAAGTTCATCTCCCCATTTCTCATCTGATACTGGTAGAGGCTTATTCTCTATGATGAATTCTGATAATATATCATAAAACAAAACTAGACAGTAGGCACCAGCCCTGAGAGCTAGTGATGAAGCAGTCTCACAGTTCGGTATCGAAAAATACTTTGTTTCTATTATTTTTCCTTGGTCAATCTTCTTTGTCATGTGATGGCAAGTTACACCAAAATGAGAATCGCCGTTGTAAATGGCATAATGGTGACTACCAATCCCCCTGTAGCGGGGGGGAGCAGGATGAAAGTTGATTGCCCCTTTTGATGCTCTGTTAAGGATGGCAGGAGAGAGTATTAAATCACCTCTAAAAGATAATATTAAATCCCCCTCCCACGTATCTATCCTTGACGGATAAGGTTCACCGATATTCCAGAATATAGGAAACACATCTTTGAATATAGTCTTTGTATACTCATATGCTATATCACACCAACTTAGCCTATTACAGAGAAGCAGTACATTCAAGTTACAGGTTTGCATATTTGTCTCCTTGTTCGCCCTTTGCGCCTTTGAGAAGTTAACTACTTAGACTAATCTACTAGCTACGACTTTAGAAAAAAACAGGTTAAAAATAAGGTCAAACCTTTATACAGTAGTGCTTTTACCTTAAATCAAACACTTTCTTGATATTTCTAGGTTTCAGCCATTTTAAGCAAGTTCAGGTATTTTCCTTGCTAATACTGGGTTTGATGCCATTTTCAGTGTAAAAAATTAAAAAGTCCAGTTACTGCGTTGAACTGCATTGTTAATCATCTCAAAAATATCGGTAGTTTGGAAACCTCTAGCTTTAGCTAGGGAAGGAAAAACGCCCCGACGACTTCAGTAATTTCCACATTGCTAGTTTACGAAGTATGCCGCTAGGCAAAACAACCACATTGCCAGTACCGTACCATAGTACTTATACAGCAGTAGTTAACTAGGCGGTACTAAACTGCCACTACTCTTTCTGGCTAAAAGACCATTGAGCCTACTTTTTAAGTTATTCGTTGATTATAACACATTTTTTGACTACGGATTTTAATCCGTCGAGTAGTTTCTATCCACCGCTTAAAAGACAGTGGTTTCCCACTTACAGAAATTTTACGATGAAAATAGGCTTTGTTGCTATAATTAATTCATATCTGTAGTTAGCCGACAGATACGTGTTGAATATAGCAGTGACAAAAATATACGTTTATAGTAGGATATATACTAAGATATATAATATATAGATACATATTGGGAGAGTAATATTCCAGGAGACTGGCGACTTAAGTCACCAGAGCGTTTTTCCTACCCTAGCTAAAGTTATAGGTTTCCAAACTACCAAGATTTTTTAGATGATCAACAATGCAGTTCAACGCAGTAACCAAATTCTTGAGAATTTATCATTAAGTCTTTCTCAGAATGATTCATCTTACATAAGAGAGGCTTTACAAAGATATAGGGATGATAGAGTCACGCCAAGTATAGAAGACTTTATTTCAGATTCCCATGATATCATCAGGAGACTTTTGCCCTCAGAGACATACAAGAGAATTCAGTCCTTTAAGTATGGTCTGACAAAAGAGGGGTTTCTATTGCTACGTAATGTACCAATAGACGCTACCTTGTGCAACACTCCAGATGAGGAATTGCCAGATACATTTCATAGAGTCTCTAGGCTCAGTGAGTCATGTTTAGTTGGGATTGGCCAAATCATGGGGGAAGTTTTTAGTTACAAGAGCGAGAGAGAGGGAAGGCTAATTCACAATATCTACCCAAGAAAGAGTAAACAGACTGTTGCTTCTAGCGAGGGATCTAGTGTTCACTTGCACCTTCATACAGAGGACATTCATCTATTTCCGTACTTCCCCAGCTACGTATTATTCTTATGTTTAAGAGGAGAACCGCATCAAAGAGTCCACACTTATATATTAAGAGCAGAAGATATTATCCAAAAGCTTGACGAAGAGGTTGTTGAGGTATTAAGTGAACCTCGTTTCTATCATGAACCTCCTCCAGTCTTTGGGGATAGATCGATGCGCTCAGATTTAATGCCGATACTACAGGTTATCGACAAAGGGGTTCAAATCGGTGTTGAGTTAAACGATACTAAAGGTAGCTGTCCAGAGAGTAGAAGGGCTTTGAAGCAGTTGATTGAAATCTGCAACAAGAGCGAAAATTTAATCAAGGTTTGTCTTGAACCAGGGGATCTTCTTATACTCGATAATAGGAAGGTTCTCCATGGCAGAGAGCCTTTCCACTCCAGTTTTAGCACTAGCAAAAGATGGTGTCAGAGGGTCATAGTCAAGTCTGGTGACTTGTGGGAGTGGAGGGAAGTCATGGCTGGTACAAGATTACTTAACTTGTAGAGACCATACACCTTAAGTACCTCGATTGTTCTCCATGAGTAGGACTCTGTCTATTCCAAAAAGGATTTATTAGGGTGCCCGCGAGACCTCTAGGGTGCCATGCAATCTACACATAGGTTGTCTTTGAGAAAAAGCTTGAACAGATTACAGCAATTCAGGGGGAGAACTTGAATGACTGCCGAAAAAATACAATATAAATCGTTTTTTGATAACTGGGATAATACGTCATCCGTCAGATCAAAAAATGGAGACTGTAGCTTCACCGAAAGCTCTCATAATGAGAACCTTTTTTTCTGGTCTCCAAATTTCTCGAGCATTGCTTCACATCCTGAAGTTAACAAAGATTTGAAGATCAGATCTTTGTTTTTACTGCATCAACTTTATATCCATCTACACTTTACAATTCAGCTTGAGTGCGAAGTTGTCAACAAATCTCTATGTAATATTTTTGGCAACAAGTTTGACTTTATCACTAATGAAGGCTTAATTAAGGACGCATATAAAATTTATTGCGATGAAGCTTATCATGCTTGTATGTATAACGATCTGAAAGCCGAAGTCGAAAAGTGGACTAACGTTGTTTTTAAATATGCTTATAAGCCAGCTTTTATCGAATCGATAAATTTAGTCAAGCAGTACTATTCTTATGACATTGACCCTGATTTGATAGAGTTGTGCTTTGTAATCGTTTCCGAAAACCTGGTGTCTTCCACTCTAAGAAAAATTCCAAATGACAGCAAAGTTTTCAATAATGTTAGAAGAAGCATTGCTAACCATGCTAGCGATGAAGCTCTTCACAGAAAATATTTTTCATCTCTCTTCTTGATGTCATGGGAGAGGATACCTAAGAAGGAAAAGGAGCTACTTTCAAAATTATTTCCTTTATTTGTTTATGTTTTTCTAAAGCCCGATATTAGAATGTATCGGGAAGCTCTAGCCGAAGTCGGGTTCGACCATTCTTCGGCAGATTCTATTATAGTGGAGTCTTATGATAATCAGCTGTTGCTAGACGAAATCATGAATTCATCGAGACACCTCCAACGCCTCTTGGAAAGGAATGGGGTATCTTGTAGTGCGCTAAGAAGTTTTCGACACTCACCTTTTTCTGATGTCGATATCTTGAGTGAGATGGTAATCACTGTATGAACATGAAGGAGTTTGAAACTTACAAAAGGAGGGTTTAAAGTTGGTCAAGATAAAGTTTATTTAGGTCTTGCTGATGAAAGATCAAAGCATTGACTGATATTGGTTTTAGGCAAATTATGTCTGGAAAAATTATGATCTTTTCAGTTTCTGTGGTTAAAAAAGTGAGGATTTTCACCGAAGCAAAAGTCGAAAAATCACTCTGACTATTGTTTAAGCCACTGACTCTGTCATTCCCATTTATTCTACGTCCTAACTACTGCCTAATGCTTACTCCCTACAAAGAGCAAAAAGACTTTCCATAAGCAAACCCTATTTAGTCAAAATTGGAAAGCTGAAAATTTTATGGTCAAGATAATTACCTACTGGTCTATCATCAGTAACAGAAATTAAAGATGTAGGGGCGAACAGCTCTCCCCTACTCTGTTCGATATAACGAATATTGTCTCGTACAACTACATATCTACATTACCCGTATTATGGAGGGAATCATGAATTTTGCAGGTGCAGTTTACAACAAAATAGAAAAGGTGATGAAGCCTTATAGCTTCTACTCGCTTTACAGGGAAGGGTTGATTTCTAGAGAAAAATATTATCAGGAGATTATAAAACATGAAGATGAGATCGTGGATATCTTTCTTACAAAGGATCAGCTTCACCTTTCATCTAGATTCCCTTTGTCTGAAGAAGTGCTAGTTGACGAGATTTTGAATGATTTGAAAGAATCTGGAGTGATCGAGTCTAATTCATATCCAAAAAACGAATTCGAGTCTTATCGCGCTCTCGTACATTCTAACTTCGACCATGGAGGTTATTCAACTTTCATATTTCCTGAAGAGGAGCGGATTGCATTTGCACTTTCTCACATACTGAAGCCTACTTCTGCAATTATGCTCGGCTCATATTATGGGTACTGGGGTATTTGGATAATGCCCGCTATTAAGGCATCCAATAGCTTTACATATTTCGTCGATCAGGATAAAGATGTATGTCAAGTTGCCTCAAGTAATCTCAAATCTTTGGGTTTCTCTGGCTACTTTGATGTGATACCTGTTGAAGCAACTGACTATCTTACTCATTCAGATAATCAGTTCGACTTCGTTGTTCTAGATGCAGAGGGAAGTAATAATTGCGAGGATCCAGATTTTAGAGGGAAAGCTGTTTATTATCCTCTCGCTAATGCTTGCCTTAGTCATATGAGTCAAGGTAGTGTGCTACTTTGCCACAATATCTTATTGGAAAACATGGTTGACGATGATTATTTTAATCACAAAATATCTCGCAATCTGTCAGAGTTTTCTAAGTTCTTCGACTTATTGAAGAGCAACTTTTCCTTTTCTGCGAGCTATTCTACAACGGAGGGGATAGGAATATACAGACGAGGTAGTCGCAAACAGTAGCTAGTGGATTAGACATCTCCAAAGATTAAAAATAAAATCAATTCTTATTCATAAATTATCAATTGGGGTAAATATAGCGAAGCTATCACTAGGGGTAATCTATCAACGAAACCCTATCTATGTAAAGGTTTCAGAACTTGAAAAATCTTAAATCTTAGCTGTTTTAATAACTTTTATTTATTTATATTTGTTTTAAAATAACCTAAAATGATATAGTTCATGACAGAAAACATACCTCTAACAACCTTCAATTGCAGGGCAAACGCTCATTCAAATCTAAAATTATACCAAATCCGGGTTAAAAAAAAGGTGTATACATATACTAATTAGGGTTTGCGCTCAAAAGTCTTTTAGTAGGGGTAGGAGACAGCTATACTGGAGACAGGAGAAATAGGAATGAGTGAGGAGGTAGGGGTAAGAATTGTAATAGTGATTTTTCTGCCATAATTGTCCCAAAATACTAGCTTTTTGAGCGTTTTAGACTGAAACAGGCAGACTTTTTTCGACCCCAAAAAAGCCAAAGTCTTTATGTATCAATGCCTTTAGATTTAATCAGCAAGCCCTAATTAACACCTTTTATTGTATGCGGATTTGGCATGAAACGTACCGTAAGGATTAACATGACCCCAAATTAGAGGAATCATATCATATAGGGTAGCACCGGTATTTTAAGCGTGAAGGTAAGGAAAAAGAAAGAAGGAAGATGGAAGAAGGCTTAAAAACTTGAAAAAACTTCAACAATGAATAATGAATAATGAATAATGAATAATGACCTCTCCTTGAAAACGGATAGGATTGACAAATTCATGAAAATTTTTCTTTATTATCCCCTTAAAAGGGGAGGCGCATACCCACAATTTTTTGGTAAATTTCTTATAGATATTCACCCTTAGTTTTACACAAACGATACCAGCGGACATGATAATAAGTCCTGATGAGTAATAATTTCCCACTAATTTTAACTTTTGACTTCAAACTCGGAATACAATTAGTTATCTAATATTATTTTTTTATAGCTTAAAAAATCGGAAATATTTGATTAATAAATGATTAGAAAGCTCTGTATCTCAGATAAAAGTATACGCCATTTTCCTGCAATGAATCTCCATTTTTCTCTATATCTACAAAAGGTATTCCCCAATCTAATTGAGCCGAAAAACGAGTTCCTACTTGAATTCTTAAACCCACACCGACAGAAGATAGAGTTTCTTCGTCCAGCTCAACTTCATTACTATTCCAAACAGTACCAAAATCAACAAAAGGAGTTAATTGTACAGTAGCATCCCACTCTCGTACCCGCAGAATAGGGAACCGAAACTCACCAGAAATAAACAAACCATTATCACCAACTAAAGCATCTTGACGATATCCTCTCACACTTAATCCACCTCCCAAGCTAAACTGTTCTTGGGGAAACAAACTTCTAGGTGCTAATTGAATATCTGACCTAACTAAAAAAACTGTATCTGGTGCAAATAAACGTAAATATTGTGCTTGTCCCCGCCAAGAAAAATATCTCCCATCTGGAGCTTCATCATTAACAGTAGCATCAAAAGCATTTATTCCTAAAGAAAATTCTGACCGTGCCACAAACACATCATTAGTACTCCTAGAAGTATATTCCTGAAAAAAACGAACTGAAGAAATTCTAATCTCCCCATCATTTGGATCGAGAGCAGGCTCGCCATTAAAAGTAGTTTTTGATTCATCTACAGAACCTGTAAAACCCAGGGCAATTTCTTTACTAAGAGTTTGATAAATAGGTTGGCGAAAACTCATCTCATAAGTGCGAGAATTTGTTTCAATATCTAGTTCATTAAAAGGTTCTTCAATAATTTCACTACTGGTGCGACGATGACGTAAACTAATAGTTCCATTTTTAGAATTAATGGGAACAGTATAACTAAAGTCATCAAGAGTATCACTACCATCTGTATTGTAATAAGTTGCATTCAGGCGATCGCCAAGCCCAGTCAAATTACTATGAGAAAGTTGAGCTTGGCGACGAACAGTACCCACACTAGGAGAACGTAAATTATCAGCAGAAAGTTGAGCAAAAAAAGCAGGTGCTTCTTCCACCTCAACCTCTAACCTACTCAAACCAGGGCGAGAACCTGCTGTTAAATTAGCAGATAATCTCTCAACTAAGGGGTCAAGTTGAAGTAACTGTAAAGATTGAAATAAATCATTTTGATTTAAAGGAGTTTTAATACCAGATTCAATTCGACTGCGGATATAACCAGAATTAAGTCGTTTTAACCCCGAAATCTCAATTTCTTCAACTATCCCTTCTATCACTTCTATTGTAACTGTACCATCTTGCAAGGTTTGTGGGGGAATAAATGCCCCAGAAGTAACATATCCTCGATCAAAATATAGCTGAGTTACTGCTGTTTGTGCTTCTAGTAATTCTGCAAAAGAAATAGGTCGGCCTGTAAAAGGTTCAAGAATTTCCGCCAATTGTGTAGAACTAAAAACTGTACTACCAACAACTACAAATTGGGTTACTGTAATTTTACCTGGAATTTGCAGAGGAGGTGAATCGGGAGATGGAGATGATGTTGGTGGAGGTTGGAGCAAATCATCTGGTGGAGGTAATGGTTCTCCTTCTGGTATTGGTTGAGGGTTAGGGTTAACTGGCCTAGGAGTTGTTTGAGTAGTTGTTTGAGCAATAGCAGGTTCAGAAGTAGAAATATAAGATAAAGAAATAATAATTATTATCCAGACAATCATAACTTTTTTTTAAGGTTGAGGTACTGCCTGAGCAAATAATAAAATTTGGTCATCGAAATAATAAAATTTTTTTTATAGTGTCCTTTCATGGCTTAGTGTTATGGCGCGTAGCGCCAGGGAATAGGGAAGAGTGAATAGGGAATAGCAAACTGTAAAAGGGTTTTAGGATTGAAAAATATCCTAACCAATTCTTGCAATGCTATAAGACTCAAAATAAAATGCCCAAAATAATTTTGTCAGGGTGTGAAATGTCTCACCCATCATTGGGCTATTTTATCCATAGTTATACTTCTTTTTTTCTATTTCCTTAATCTTCAAAGGAGAAAATAATGAGAAATTTGCCGACTTAGAAAAAGTAGAATATGTGACGACACTATTGATTATTTATTCAAGCTTTTTTATATTTGGCCACCACAAATAATTGAGTGTATTAATACACCTCAAGAATTAAATTTCTCATGTTTTTGTATAGTCAGGGTTTACTGAAAAAGTCTGATAGTGATGATATGGAACAGGCAACAGCGGTGCGACCCCGCGACGACGCCAGACGCAAGGGAATGCTGAGCAAGAGAGGGAACGCGCACCAAGAGAGACAACAATTTAGACTATCTGTTACGGCCAAATTTTCTGATACTCAAGTGAAAAATATTAGCATTTTGAGATGAAAAGAGCCAAAAATATTTTACTTTTAAGGTAATTCATCTTGATAGTTCCTCATTTTTCTCAAACAAGAATTCCAATGGGCACTCTATGCAACGCCCCTACTTCCTTACTCCGTTGTCAAAGATGAAAATATATAACAACTAGGATGAATTAACTGTAAACCACCTGTATTAACAGCAGCTACAGTAGTGAGTATAATGTCACCACTTTCAGTCATTGCCCAACCCCTAGCTTGACGAATTTCTGGCAAACTCTCGACTTCTGACCGATGGTAGACTACAACAGTTTGTTGATCATCTTTGATAAAAGTACTTGCATGACTAGGCACTTTTGTTTCCCATTCAACTATTCCTCTCAATACTGTCAATGGTTGAGTTGTATCTGGTGGTAGACCACCTCGACCTGTTATTGTAAAAGAACTACCTTCTTTCTGACCTGGAGTCGGGGCACATATATTTTTGGCCACTAATGACTCAGCATCTATAACTGTTGCAGATAATCTGACCATTCCTTGAGTGGGGTCTACTTGAGTATTAAGTTCAACCGTACCATCAATGCCCAAAGTTGAGGTGGCAGTAATTTGGCTACTATTATCAAAAAATACCCCTTCTGCGTTGATAGAAATATTACCACCCTGACCTTCTATAGCATTAGCGCTAATTTTGTTATTATCTACCCCAATAATAAATTGTGCATCAATATCAATGTCTCCACCTGTAGCAGACTCTGTAGCATTGGTGGTAATTGCACTATTATTTTCTAGGTTAATATCTGAAGCTTGTATAGTAATGTTACCCTGGTCTCCAGCTGTAGTTTCCGCACTAAGAGTACCATTGTTAAGTTCAATAGATGGAGCATTAATATTGAGGGAACCCGCCACCCCACTGCCAGAACTACTAACAGTAACGATCGCTCGGTCTTCTACTTTTAAATTCGGTGTATTAATATTGATAGATCCAGCATTGCCATTATTCAGGGTACGAGCAGTAATGCTGCTGGAGTCACCAGAAATTGAACTTACTCCAGATAGAGTAATATTTTCAGTAGCACTAACCGTTAAATTTCCTGCTTTGCCATCTCCAAAGGTGCTAGCACTGATTTCAGCTCCATCTAGAATTGTCAAACGTTCTGTTTCGATGAATGCGTTGCCTCCATCCCCACTGCCCACTCCCAGAGACAAATTTCTTAAGTCTTCTACACTAGCAAGAATACTACTAGCAAGTCCACCATCTTCAGCACGGCCAACGAGTTCAATTTCTGTTGCTCGTACTGTTAAGTCTCCACTACTACCTACACCAGATGTACCGGCTCTGACTTGAGCACCATCCTTGAGCTTCAAGCGTTCGGTGTCAACAGTTAAATTTCCGCCATTTCCTGTAGCTCCATCAAAGACTGAAGTAAACAAGCTGCTAGGAAGTTGACCGCTAGGAATAGTACCACTCAAGTCAATTTCTGTTGCTCTTACTGTTAGATTTCCACTTTTACCTGGAGCAAATGTTCCAGTACCTATTAACCCTCCATCTTTTAACTGTAGACTTTGGGTATTAATTGCTACATTTCCACCATTTCCTGTGGCTCCAGATAAAACAGTTGTTAACAAACTACTAGGAATTTGGCCGTTTATACCTTGAACTAGAGGAACTAGAGGTGATATTTCTGGCAATAAATTTTCACTGCTAGCATTACCGAATAGCTCTATTTGTTCTGCATTTACTGTAATATTTCCTCCTTGACCAGAGCTGAAAACAGCAGCTTGAACTACTGCTCCATCTCGTAATATTAAACGTTGGGTATCTATTGTTAAATCACCACCATCCCCCGTAGAACCCAATGCAACTTGACTATTTATACCACTAGAAAACTGACCATCTGGTGAAATACCCACTGCTTCTATTTCACTAGCATTAATTTCTATATTTCCTCCCTTACCTTCACTGGAAGTAGATGCTAAAATTGAGCCTCCATTTGTCAACATCAGATTTTGAGTATTAATTGTTAAATTTCCTCCATCTCCAGTCTTAATTATTTCTGCACTCTCATTACTATCAGCAGTAATAAAACCGTTATTTACCTCAATATCCGTAGCATTAATTTCTATATTTCCACCTTTACCTTCCCCTTCAGTACGAGCGCTAACTGTGCCTCCATCCTTAATAGTCAAGCGACCTGTGTTAATCAATATTTCACCACCATCACCACTACCAATACCCGATGGATCTACAGTAGAGAAGTCTTCAACTGCAGCTTGAATAGTGCTTGGTAAAAGCAAAAAATCATTAGTAAAACTACCTTGTAAAGTAATCTCCCTTGCCGTCACAGTCACATCCCCACTGTCCCCCACACCAGACGTACCAGCTCTTACCTGTCCTCCATTTTGTAGAGTTAGAGACTGAGTATCAATAGTAAGATTTCCACCTTTACCTGTAGCACCCAATAAAACTGTAGTAAAAAAGCTACTTGGCAGAAAACCATCTTCAGAAATACCGCTGACTTCTATTTCCCTTGCCTTAACTGTCAGTTCTCCACTATCTCCCGCACCAAATGTACCAGTTCCTATTTGCGCCCCCTTGCGTAATACTATGCGATCGCTGTTAACTGTTAATTTGCCACTATTTCCTGTAGCTTCCGGTATAACTAGAGCTAAAATTGCACTGGGAAATTGACCATTTAGAGATTCTAACAAGAGTTCTTGTTGAGGAAAAGTAGTTTCAAATACAATAGTATCAGAGGCTTCTATTTCACTGGCATTGACAGTTAAATTTCCTCCTTGTCCTGGACCAAAAACGTTGGCTCCCAGTTGTCCCCCATTGAAAAGCTTGAGGTTTTGAGTATTAATTGTTATGTCTCCGCCTCTACCTGTTGCTCCTGGTAATACATCTGTAAATATGCCACTGAGAATTTGACCATCTGCTGATATATCCATAATTTCTATTTCATTGGCGTTTACTGTCAGCTCTCCGCCTGTACCTGTGCCAAATGTAGCTGTACTTATCTGTCCTCCACTTGTGAGTATTAAATGTGGAGTATTAGCTGTAATGGTTGCGCCACTGCCAGTTGCAGCAAATCCTACATCCGCATCCACAAAGCTTTCTGTTACTTTCAATAATTCGGAAGATATCAATGAAATACTACCTCCTGGTTCATTACCTAAAGTATTAGCGACAATAGTTGAACCTGCTGTTATGGCCACTTGTCTACCTTGGAGTTGAATATCACCACTACCTTCTCCACTTACATCTACAACAGCACCATTCTTGATTTGTATATTCTCGAAGTTTTCTACTTCTGAATAATTAAGAGTATAATTATTGGTGTTTTCTAATCTTACTAAACTGTTATTTCCAACGCTGCCTATTTCTATTCTTCCTTGTTCTGTTGTCAGTTTGCCACTGTCAATCATTACCTCTCTTCCTATTAATCCTAAAGTTTCTCCAGATGGTACTTGTAGACCAATTTCTTCTGTGGTTGATTGACTGACAATATTTCCTTGAGTTTTACTTGCTATTTGGTTAAAAAATAGAGCTGAAGGTTCTACTGATAATAAGTTACTATTTTGAGGATTAGTAACACTAAATAAACCATTTTCTCCTAGTATAATTTCGTTGGCTGTTGTCGCAATAAATGAACCTCTTATATCTAGACTAGAATTAGGTCCGAATAATATACCATTAGGATTTACTAAAAATAGATTTGCACCTCCTAATACTCCTAATTTTCCTAATATATTGCTAGCATTATTACCGGTAATTCTTGTTAATATATTTTTCAATTCCTGCTGGGTTTGTGAAGTAGACACTTCGATTTTCTCCAACATTAAATTCCTGGAAACTATGAAATAAATTTGAACCCCTAATTGCTCCACCTTCTATCTGTTCTTTTAATCTATCTATAGAATTAATAACTGATTTTTCTTTCCCTAATGTTTGATCGGGAATTATTTGAGCATTTCCTGGATTTTGGCAAAATAAACTAGATAAAATTAGCCATATTCCTGATGTTGAACTGAGTAAAATTATTAGAGATTTTAATTTCATAATTATTATTAAACATTAATATATTATAGCGCTTTTCACATGGATAGACTACAGTTAGTATGGGCAACCCAAAAGCATTTTTCTACCCCCTACTCCCTACTACCTACTCTAAGTGCCAAAAATAATTTTGTGGTCTGCTCAAATGAAAAGCGCTGTAAACATAAATAAGCATCTACACAGAATTATTTACATAAGTGATGCTTACACAGTAAGGATTTCAGTTCCTAAAGTGTGTAATTCATTTTGTTTACTTATATTACAGATTTATATAAAATGGGGTTATATCATGTCCGGATAATTAGTGATGAAAAAACTTATCCTCTTGCTTAAACAATAGACATCTCCAGAAAAAAGGGAGTAGGGAGTAGGGGGAAAGAATTGACAATTTATGTACCATAATTTATTTGATTTTTTATTATTGGAGATGTCTAATAAATCTTTCTATTTTTCCTACTCCCTTACTCCCCACTCCCCCGCTCCCCTACTATTTTAATAAAAAGTATTCAACCGGACACGATATTATATCATGTTCAGACAGATTGATTATCAATGAAATTTACAACATATTTCATGTTAGTGAAGTACACCTATCGCGGTCAAGATGCCTGCAATGTAAACACTTTGCCATTCATATTTGTACCTAATTTACCTTCAATCTGCTGTAAAAACTGATAGTATAGCAATGTACGCTGGCATATCTACAAATTACAGAAGGTGTCCAATAGCTAATCGGCTAGTGGTGTCAGTCCGTGGAGCAACCGTAAAGCCAAAAATAAATTCGGCCTTGGAGGCAGGTGCTATGTTAACGCAGTTCCTCTGTCAAGAGACAGCAGAAAGTCTTAATCTATCAGGTTTAGGAATCACGTATTGTCGTGCCATGCGCAACGTTGGGAGAATGTTATTCTCCTAATACATAACAACTTGGATGAATTAATTGTAAACTGCCTGTATTAACAGTGGGGGAATTAGCCGTCAGGATAATATTGCCAGATTTATTCATGACCCAACCTTGAGCTTGAAGAATTTCTGGTAATTTTTTACTCTGTTTTCTCTGGTAAACTGATACAGTTTGTTGCTTAATATCTGATGATGTTGTTTCTTTCGCGTCAGTTTCCCAACCTACAACTCCTCTCAATACTGTTAAAGGTTGAGTAGGATTTGGTGGTAGACCTCCTCGACCTGTAATAACAAAACTACTGCCTGCTATTCGATCTTGATTTGGTAAACATAGATTTTGTGCTACCACAGACTCCGCATCCACAACTTCAGGAGATAATATCACCACTCCTTGAGTCGGGTCTATTTGGGTGTTGACATTAATTGTACCATCAATTCCCAATGCAGAACTAGCAGTCAAATTGCTGCTGTTGTCGAAAAATAAGCCCTCAGCTGTAATATCAATATTACCACCTTGACCTTCAACAGCATTAGCATTAATTTGGCTACCATCTCTAGCGAGAATAAACGTAGAATTAATAGTAATATTACCTCCCGTAGCATCTTCCTTAGCACTGGTAGTAATTGAACTATTGTTTTCTAAACTGATATTTGAAGAGTTGATTGTAATATTACCTTGGTCTCCAGCCCTAGTTTCTGCCGCCAGGGTACCATTGTTAAATTCAATTGATGGAGCATTAACATTCAGCGAACCTGCTACACCTTCGCCGGAACTACTAACAGTCACTATACCCTGGTCTTCCACCCTCAGTAGAGGTGTATTGAGTGTAATTGAACCCGCATTACCTTCATTTCTGGCACGGGAAGTGATCGCGCTTTCTGGACTACCGCCAATTTCTATTTCTCTATCAGCCATCATTCCCAATTCTTGTCTTTCATTGAAGTTGGAGTCGATGCCTGAGATAAAAATACCTTCTGTAGTATTTACTTCTATTGTACCTCCATCACCACTGCCGAAACTAGAGGTGACAACTTGACCACCTGTTGTGAGATTTAAGGTATTGATATTTAGAGAAATATTACCTCCGTCAAAATCACTGTTACTTCTTGCCGTAATTAATGCTCCATTATCAATATTCAAGATAGGAGTATTAATTTCTATACTACCGCCCTCTCCAGTTGCACCTGACCCTGTACCAGCAGTAATAGCACTAGAATCACCAGAAATGGAACTAAATCCAGAGATTGTAATGTTATTATTGGCTTCAATGGAAATACTTCCTGCTGTTCCATCTGCCTCAGTTCGAGCCTCAACTATAGCCCCATCTCGGATTGTTAAACTATCAGTTTCAATGGATATTTCTCCACCATTACCACTGGATCTAAATACGCCATCATCCCTTACTGTAGCAGATATTGTACTAGGAAACATACCATCCTCAGAACGGCCAATCACTTCTATTTCGTTAGCCTTAATATTAAGTTCTCCAGCATCACCTGCACCAAGAGTTAAAACACCTACTGATGCTCCATCTTGTATACTCAAACGCTGAGTTTCAATGGAGAGGTCTCCTCCATCACCAGTTGATTCTTCTTGAACTGTAGCACCTAAACCACTACGAATACTAAACTCTTCTTCAATACCTATGATCTCAATTTCTTGTGCTCGTACTATTAAGCTTCCTGCTTTACCTTCCGAAGAAGTTGATGAATCTATTTGAGATCCATCTCGTAAGCTGAGACGTTGAGTCTCAATAGTTAAAGTTCCTCCTTCTCCTGTTGCTATTTCTCCTGAGTCAGATTCTCGGACACCAGTACCTATAAAATTATTTATGTCTCCATTATTACCTGTAGCTTCAATCTCCATTGCTCTAACTGTTAAGTTTCCAGCATTACCTTCACCAAAAGTTTCTGTTGTAATGAAAGAGCCATCTCTGAGAGTCAAATTTTGAGTTTTAATATCAATGTTACCCCCGTCTCCCGTAGATCCTTGTTTGACATCGCTCAGAATCTCACTATTAACTACTTCCACTACTTCCGAAGCAGTAATTTCTATGTTTCCTCCTGACTGCGATCCATTCGTGCTTCCTTCAATGAAAGACTCTCCTGTAACAGTAATACGTCTGCCTTGAATTGAAATATCACCACCACCCTCATTTCCTTGAGTATTAATAACAGCAGAAGCTATATTGACATCTTGAAAATTATTAACCTCTGAATAATCCAAATCATAACCTTTGTTTCTTGGGTTTAACCTAACAACAGAGTTATTCCCGATACTCCCTAACTCTACCCTTCCTTGTGGTACTGTGATTGTCCCCCCATCTATTTCTACATCTCCTCCTACCAAAGCTAAGGTTTCCCCCCCTGGCAATTCTAAGCCCACATCCGACTGATTAATAATTGTTCCTGTTCCTCTAGCTTGAGTCCCCAGTTGATTTGAAAATAGGGCTGAGGGTTCTACTGATAATAAATTACTTGTATGAGTTGCTGTAGCACTGAATCGTCCATTTTCTCCCAGCCTAATTTCGTTAGCAGTTGTGGCGATAAATGAACCTCGAATATCTAAACTAGCATTAGGCCCAAAGAAAATGCCCTGGGGATTCACTAAAAATAAATTTGCCCCGCCATCTACTCCCAATTTGCCCAAAATACTACTGGGGTTGTTGCCTGTAATTCTAGTCAGGATATTTTCTATGCCGTTAGGGTTGGTAAAATAAACACTTCTACCTTCTCTAATATTAAATTCCTGAAAACTATGGAATAAATTTGAGCCACGAATGGCTCCTCCTTCAATTTGGTCTTTGAGTCGATCGATGGAATTAACAACAGAACTTTCTTTACCAAGGGTTTCATCTGGAACTATCTGAGCATTTGCTTGAGTTTTCCAGTTACTAAAAAAATTCCACAAGACAAAAGTTAGTGATACTACGAAGAGAGAGGAATAGGATTTCACAACTAATTACCAATTTACTTCAGATTTATTATTTTGCAGATAAAACCTATACTATCTAAAATTCTAGTAAATTGGTTCAAAAATTAATAATTACCTCTTTTTCAAAAGAATGAGGATTGACTCAAAGGAATATTTTTTCTTATCTTAGTCGATTAGAATATGGCAAGGTTTCCTTGCCATCCCATCCTACGGGGAGCTTCGCTTTATATGTTGCGTAGCAAAACGATTGCTTTTTTCCCTTTTGTTAAGGAGAAGTTTTAAACCTTAATTAGAGTTTGCTGATTAAATATCAAAGGATTAACTGATATTTGTTGTAGCATTTTTTTGTCTAAAAAAGTGTCAGTTTTTTGGTGAAAAGAGCTGCATAAAGCTATATTTTGGGACAATTATGGCAGAAAAATCAAGGGACAATTTCTCCGACTACCTCCTAATTAGGGTTTGTTGAATAAGGTCTTTTTGCTGGAGTAGGAGATAACCCACCCCTAACCCCCAGGGCTAATTAATTGTCGCGCCTAGAATACTTACAACTGTATATTTTTGGTTAACTCACTCTAGCAAGATGTACAAAATTTCAAAGGATACAATTTTTTGATCGCGTGACGATGAATTGACCTTACTCCCCCCACTCCCCTATTTCTTTTTTCTCTCGTGACAATAAATAGACCCGGCCTCCACCAGAGGGGTTAGGAGTGGGTTTACTCCTGACTCCTGACTCCTATACCTTTTGCCCTCTGCTTTCCCTCCTCAAATTAGGATTGGACTGCTCCGCAAAGCCTGTCCATTGCTTCGGACGAGAATACGCTATTGTGCGTAAATCTTAGCTATATTTGATGACCATCTCCCTACCTCCCTATTACTAAAGATGATATATGGCAAACTTTTTGAGATTTTGTATTAGATTTAGCGATCGCAACCTCTATCAGTAAAATGTTGTATTTTCTAATTTTCTCCAGCGAGAGCGTTCAAAGATGAATATATATTGTGGTAAAATAATAATAAATAAGTTCCGGATTGATTGCATATAGTATTGTACTTAATAAATAAGTTCAAGCAATTAATAGGGATGGCCAGTGTTGATCCTCTTACAGATTGTTAAGTACCTAGCTAATATAATTGAGTATGTAAAATTTTTTTTAATGCTTACTATATCAGGGATTCAAACAATTCCTTAGTGGGAGATGATAGACGTAGGGTTTAACTATGAGTTAAAATATAAACAGGATATATAGTAAGATACTGTTTAACCTAATGTACAACAGTGTATATACCTAGATTAGAAGAGAAGTTACTTAGGAGAAAGAAAATGACACATAAACAACAAAAACCAAACTCAAAACAAGAAAGCACATTGAAAAAGCCTACTGCTGACAAGCAGCCAACATTAGAAAAGCTCACTGATAAGGATTTAGACTCAGTAGCTGGTGGTCGTCGTCGTAGTCGTAGTCGTCGTTATTAATTGATGAAGATGATCCCTATGTTTACTAACTGAGTAATGGCAGTAGTAGTGCAATCTATCACAGCCATTAAGTCTTGACTGCAGATATACCATAAGAAAAAATTGATATTCCATCTCATTCTACCTAAAAATTTCCCATATTTAAAGGTAGCGATTACTAACTAGAACGTCTATATCTAGATGTAATCAGCTATCTTTTAATAATTCCAGCTTTTGATATTAGCTTCTACAGCTAGAGTAAAAAATTTTTCTCTAGCCTGTTTTCTCTGTAAAATTTTGCGGTTCCTAACAATAGTGTGCTCTACAATTTAAGGCTGCTTGGCTAGCGGTGTCAGTGCTAGTCACTCATAGGGTAAACTATGGCAGTTGTTTCAGTTGGCAGAAATCCAAGACTTTGCTGACTTTTGTGTGCAGAGTGCTTTGAGAAATGCATAAATTATGCCCTGCTGTCTGGTAAGATATCAACACACATCTTTCATAATCAAGAAAGGTGTTATATCAAATCCGGTTAATTGCACACACTACGAATTTTGAGGCCACCAGTGGAAGTGGGTTAATCCACGAATTATAGGGCTTTTCACATGGATAGACTACAGTTAGTATAGCCAACCCAAAAGCATTTTTCTATCCCCTACTCCCTACTCCCTACTCCCTACTCTAAGTGCCAAAATAATTTTGTGGTCTACTCAAATGAAAAGCGCTGTAAGTCACAGTGATTCAGCAAGGCTCGGCAGCGCTGAAATAGCACCAACTCCAATTGCTCCAATGTTTCAAAACTATGGTTTGCAACTGCTTCATTTGTCAGAGGCCACAAGCGTTCTGCGGGTTGCAATTCTGGAGAGTGAGCTGGCAGAAACGTGACTATGAATGCCATCTGGAACTTCAACTTGAGGACTAATATGCCATCCCGCGCGATCGCGTTAGCGTTGCGGAGCAAATCGCAGACTAAAATTACTCGCTTGTCTTTACCAATACCAAAGTGTTCTGCAAAGTCGGCCAATACTCTATTAAATAGGTCAATTCTGACATCAGGGAGAATCCACTCTTTTGGTATCTCCTGATTGAGGATGGACAAAACCATACAGCCATAACCACTTAAACCGCCAGTTGACAACAGCACTTGGTTGCTCTCATAAAAGGAACCCAAATTTTCCTGACTACAGGTTTTAATCCTAAGCGATGTTCATCCATTGCCCATACTTGAACGTCTGCATCGGGATACTCCTGCTGTACCCGAACTGTTTCTGTGGCCAGTTTTTTTTCCACTCTTGTTGTTCTGCTTCTGAAGACTTTGGATGTTGTGGCCTTGGTGTTCTTCTGCGTAACCGTAACCCCTTAAGATACTCCCACCCACGTTGAGATGACACATGGCGTCCTAGTAATTCACTGATCCATGCTGCGACTTTTGGCCCATTCCACAACCCTCCATCTGGGGGTTCTGACTGTAAGACTTGCCACAGTTGGGCTTGCTGCAAATCGTTCAATAAGGGTTTTGCCCCTTGATTATGGCTCCTTAAGTCTCCCAAACTATCGGGGCCAATTCGGTTATAGCTACGGACTATCTCATAAATCCAATTCAACCCGAAACCAGTGACTTCTGCTACCTCTGCTGTAGTTTTACCCCTGCTTAATAACCAGATGACTTGGTAGTGGGTACGAGCGATCGCAGAAGTTGCTTATAGGTTATCCCATTTCTAGTTCTTCAAGGCTTAGATGGGGTTGAATGGTAAGCGAACTCGGCATTTTTACTCACTAGCTACAGCAGTACTCCTCTATTATACTATGTGCAATTAACCGGATTTGATATTACACGTTACACAGTGCCATGAGGAACTAAATTAAAAGATAGCTCAACCTACACTTAACATCCTGATTTCCACTCTTTTACTCAAAGACACAATTCTATCTAAAATGGAGCTTTGAGGACTCCCAGTATTCTCCGAGTTTTGGGTATATCTCATTATAATCGGGCGATTTAACCAGGGAGGATGTCAATTTGGTAAAGAAGATTGATATAAACTATCAAGCTGTTCTACAACAGATTGAGGCTTGAAAGTAAAACGGATGTAAAAAGTCTTTGATGCTTCTTCTACCCTTAAGACTTTTCCATAAATATGCTCGCTCATAAACGATTTATTGCTAGGATTTAATAAATTAAGTTGAATATTACTGTGAACTAATGGTAGTGAATCTTCTGAAGCATATCTGTTGATTTCTATCTCTGCTCCTCTCTGAGAAAGCTTAACTAACTTTCCCTTAAATACAGTATCACTAATATGTTTACCTTCTACAATTAAATAAAATATAGGAATTTTTTGTTCTATCGGTAAGAGAATTTCCTCCTCTTTCGGCAAAAATAGATTATATTTACCTCTAATTCCTCCCACCTCATAAATATTAATTGGATGACTAATACCTTTAGGCTTAATTTCCTTCGTACTATCTATCTTTAATTTTGAGGTGCCGATCGCTGCCCTAGTAGCATTAGAAATCAGAATTTGATTTCCAGTAGCATAGCTTTCTATACGAAAAGCCAAATTAACTTCCCAACCAATAGCGGTATATTCAGTATGTTCTTCAGAGCCAATATTTCCGATTACAGCATCCCCCGTATGAATACCAATACCCATTTCTAAAGCTGGCAACCCTAGAACTTTTATTTTTTGATTAATAGATTTCATTTCTAGCTGCATTGCCACTGCACAGGCCACTGCTCTATGTGCGTCATCTTTCCTAGCTATGGGAGCGCCGAAGAGTACCATTATTCCATCACCAAGTAGTTTGTCAATACTACCACCATATTTTGTAATTATTTTTAATATATCTTTGAGATAAATATTAATAATTTCTACAACACTTTCTGGGGATAGTTGCTCAGAAATGGCAGTGAAGCCTCTTAAATCAGAAGTTAATACAGTTATACATTGCCTCTTGCCTCCTATTTTTAAACCTTCTTTACTTTCCAATAAATTATTGACTATTTCATTGGAGTGATAACGAGCAAAAGTTTTTCTAATCAGACTAGCATTGCCGGCAACATAACCTGTAATGGCAAATGAAGAAACTACTATTGCTAATAAAGGAGGCACTACAGGAAGCCACCATCCCCAAAGAAACATAACGTAAGTGCTGAGAAAAATGATCGCAGCTTCTAGGGTGAGGTGCTTCAATAATGTTAGTGACAAGAATTTTGTTGTTTGATTTTGCCACTGCCATGTAACTGTGACACCAACTCCAGACCAGATAAAAATCCATAACCATTCCAGGGGTTCAGACCAAGTTTTGATTAAGGAACGTTCATTTAGGGCAGTACTAATAATTTGACTAATAAAATTTGCTTGCAGTTCCACTCCTGCCATTGGTACCGGTGGAGCTAACAAATTACTACTATAGGGTGTATAGAATAGATCGTTGAAGCTTTCTCCTACTGCTCCAATCAGAATTATGCGATCGCGTCCCCAGTCTAGAGGGACTCGATTGTCAAGAATATCTGTCAGAGAAACTTTTTCAAAATGACCACTTGGCCCTCTATAGTTAATTAATAACTGATATCCACGAGCATCAGCTCTTACATAACCACCATCATTTTTTTGAAAAGGAGGGAACACCCGATCTCCTAGACGCCAGCGTTCGGTTCCTTCTACTATTTCTGCTCTAATATTTTCCTTTTCTAAATAAAGCAATGCTAAATGCAGGCCAAAACCATAAATAATTTCCCCGTCTTTATTATCTAAATAAAATAAGTTTCGCCGAGATCTATTATCTGCATCGACGGGGGTATCATTTGCTCCTACTTGTCCTTTTTCTGCTAAAGCAGGTGGTGGTGCTACTCCTTCTCCTCTATCATCTCCTACTACTTTTTGGATACCAACTAAATTAGGAGTGTTTTGAAATACTCTAAATAATTCTGGATAACCAGGCGGTACGGGTAAATTGCGGTAAATATCTAAACCAATAGCTCTGGGTTCCATTGCTTTGAGTTTTTTGAGCAGCTCGGCAAGAGTTTCATCAGGAATTATTCCCTGACCTACTTTGCGTATATCCGCTTCATCTATACCAACAATTACGATACGTTTGTCCCTCGCAGGTAGAGGTCTACTTCTGATATAAAAGTCATATGTACCCCACTCCCAGAGCTGCAATATTCCAGTTAGACGTAGTAATATCACTAATATAGTTACGCAGGGAGTAGTTATCCACACCCCACGCCACTGCCAAATTAACGATCTAGCTCTCGATCCACGAGAATCATAATGAGATTTCACTAATGGTTTCTCAATATGTTTAACTTTTAGGCAATCTAACAATCTATATTATCTTTGAGCAGGTTGTATTTCCTGACAACAATCAAAGATTTGACTATCAGCATAATCTTCTAGCCCAACTGATTTTAACAATTCTTTCCAGGCATTAGGATAAGCAACACGAGATTTTTCTAAAGTTGTAATTGTTTCACTCCAAACTGATGATTCAGCATAGAGTTTAGCTTGCTCTAGTGGTTTTTCTTGCAGTTCTTTTAATTTAGCTTCTGTTTCTGGCTTAAGAGTGGTACGTCTTAGCCATCCCTCTGTGTAATAATCTAAAGCACGCTCCTCTGGATCGCAAACTATGGCAAAGTGCCAAACATAGGTGTTATTAGGTTCTAATTCTACTGTTTTTGGCAAACTTACTTTGACAATTCCAGCGGAGTCAGGCAGAGATAAACCTATTTTATATATTGGTTCTCTAACTCTATTTGTCCAATCATATAAGACAAATACTGCCTTTCGTTTACTACTTTTAGGAACATAAAGGTAAACATTTGGGTTAGGACTAGCTGTTGTAGCAATATTATTTTCTGGTGCTACAGCAGTTAGTTTACTTAATTCTTGTTTAATTATTGGATTACAAGGGCCACGAGACCCAGCTCCTCTAGTTCTCTTTGGGGCACCTCTTGAGGCTGTTGGTGGAAATGTTACAGCCTGTAATTGTGGGCTTGATTCCACCTTAGTTTTTGCAGTTTGAGGGTGATTGACTGGAGGAGCTGAAACTAAAAGACTTACTAAAGAAAGTCCTAAAAAGTTTCGTATAAACATAATAAAAAATCACCACCGTTAAGCTAAAGTTATATAGCTATTGGTATTTTTAGCTACTTTATATGATTATAACATATATAGCAATTCCTATACTTGTGAGATACAAAATTCCTTGGTTTTAGGGAGTAGGGAGTAAGTATGGTTCAATTATTATTAATTATTAATTATTAATTATTAATTATTAATTATCTTGTCCCTGGTTTAAGGCAGTAATAACTGCCTGCTGACTAATATTTTGATAAATTTTCTTAAAATAATCCTCGATAATATTGGCAGATGTATCTAAAGGAAGAGGTCCTAAAACATCTAAAACTGTTTCATTACTTGGGGGTGGTGTAATTACTACTAAGGATGAATCCAGCTGTTGTTTGTATTCCCAAAAATGTTCAAAATTTATAGATTCTTGAATTGCTGAAGTTGGATATTTTTGTGTTTTTTCTGTTGTATTTTTTTCTTGGATTATAGAATTTTCTTCTTGACTTTGACCGCGTTTTTGTCGAAGAACTTCTAAGATTTTTTCTTTGCTACGACCGCGCAATTGAAATAATAAAAATGGATCGTCACTAAAGCGATCGCCTAATATATAATAAACTGCTGCAATATGTTTACAAACTCTTTTTGGGTCTGGGCAGTCACATTTAGCATGGATATCGTCTAAGGTAAATGGAAATAGTCTTAAACCATTAGCAGCAAAAACTTCTTCTATATTTTGAGGCATTTCTCCTGCTAATAATTTGGCAGTAAAAATTGCTCTTTGTGACATTGTTTCAATGACATAATTCCAGTCTTCATCACTAAAAGTATCTAACCATAATGATTGTTTATAAGGTTCCGGAGCTGTTCCTTGAACTTGAGAAATAATTTCTTTGTCTTTAAATTCTATACTGAGAACGTTTCCTTGTCTGGCATAGTTTCTTGCTCTTTCTAATCGCTTTTTGAATCGATAGGAATTTAACAAGTCTAGCCATTGTTGAGTCCACCATTCTTTATCATTTTGTGAGTTGTTGTAGTTAGTCATTGGGTCATTTCAGTTATCAGTTATCAGTTGTCAATCTAAAAATAATTTTTCCTACTTATTTAAGCTGACCATCAAATATACACAGGACTTATGCATAACCAGCAGATATAGTAGGGTTTAACAGCTGCCTGCCCCTAAAAATGGTGTATAGTATAGTCTTTTGCGTAAGTCCTGAGTATGTCATTTCAGTTATCAGTTATCAGTTATCAGTACCTCTGCCTAAAGTATTGGGATTGAAATATTTAAGTTGATTTTCTCTTGGTCAATTGGATATGGCGCAGGTCTCCTCGCCATCTCACCCTTCGGGAAGCTGCGAAGAGCGACCGCTGTCTTGGTTGATTGGATATGGCGAGGGGACCGGCTCTTGCAGAGCAGCTCCGCTGTTAGCGCAGCTTTGCGAAGCGCAAACGCCATCCCTCAACCGCTTTTTCATCCCCTTGTAGAGCGGTAGCTCGCGGCGCAGCCAAAGGGAGACTTGAGACCTGATTTTTTGGTCAATTTTTTAATTATATCATGTTCGGTTGAATACTTACAGCACTTCCCACAAAAAACTTTATTTTCAAAAATTGTCTAACGATTGACTCGGCTCATATCAGGGTAGCGATCGCCTGTGGCTACTCCCTGGGGTGCTACGGCTTCAATTTGTTTGAGTTCTTCTGGAGTCAAGCTTAGACCGGTAGCACCTACATTTTCTTCTAAATATTTGCGACGCTTAGTACCAGGAATTGGCACAATATCATTTCCTTGAGTGAGTAACCAGGCGATCGCTAGTTGAATAGGTGTTACTCCTTTCGCTTTAGCTATCTCTTCAACCTGCTCGACTACCGCCAAATTTCTGTTAAAGTTCTCTCCCTGGAAGCGCGGTGAGTGGCGACGGTAATCATCTTCTGGAATATCATCGGGACTTTTAAATTGTCCAGACAAAAAGCCACGACCCAAGGGACTGTAAGCCACAAAGCCAATACCTAACTGACGAACGGTAGGTAATATCTCATCTTCAGGTTCGCGACTCCAAAGGGAATACTCAGTTTGCAAAGCACTAATTGGATGCACAGCTTGAGCGCGACGAATAGTTGCAGGTGCGGCTTCAGATAGTCCCAGGTAACGTACCTTACCCTGTTGCACTAATTCTGCCATTGCGCCTACAGTATC
>NZ_CEZPJD010000015.1:0-30464 GCF_983059655.1 Okeania sp. | reverse complement strand
CTTAAGTTTGAGGTTTTTATTGCTGATAGCTGACCGCTAATAGCTGAATGCTTACCTTGAGGAAATTTACTTTAGAAACTTATTCTTTCTAAAATTTTTTTCGTCTCCATATTTAATTCCAAACATGAATCTCATATAAATCAGCATTTTGCTTCTTTTTATCTAAGGATATATTTTGGGTGCATCTCACATTTGTAAAAATACTTTTTTCCTATATATTGCCTGTTGTCTGTTGCCTAAAAGTGATAAATTTTAGGCTTTATTCACGCATTGAGATGCACCCTATATTTTGATAACAAAAATAGGAAATTAATTTTGTGTGCCTGCTTAATGGCAGTTGCTATATTTTTAAGTTTACGTTCCCACTTATCAGCAGGAACAAGAATAATTAAAAGTAAGCATTTCCTACGGAATGCTGCGCAAACAGCTATTAGCTGTCAGCTCGAGCGCAACAATACTCTCTCCGTATAGGACAATGTTTAAATTAAAAAAAGACTTTAAGGGCAAGGGAGGAAACTTTTGTAGTAAAACAATTAAATATTGCTTTTATCCTAAACTAAAAGCAATAGCTGATAGCTGACGGCTGAATGCTTACAATTAAAATAACTTAGTCACACTCCCATTTGCAGTAACTCAAAATATTTCATAGCAATCGAAAAAAGTTTGCTCTAAATTGTGATAATTTATAATTCAGGAATAATAATAAGTACTCATGCCAAATTTTTGTATATAATTTCATCTCTAAGTCTGACAGAGTGAGAAGTTAGTGCATAATTAATTTTGCTTAAATACTTAATTTAGGAATTAGAATACATGGTTTCATAAAATTAATTTGAAATGTTTATTATCTATTTTTTCTATATTGGTAAACATTTTAATTTATTAGTGACAAATATAAAGCTTTATTTTGAGTTTGACAGACATCAAAATAAGATTTTTCAATCACTTTGATTATCTTTTTTGTAGTGGGTTTCATACCCCACGTTCATTTCAGTTATCCGTTATCATTACCTCCTATTAAAACCAGAGGCTTGAAATAGCGTTTTTGCAGGAAAAAACCTTGTACAGTTCACTATTTCCTGTTCCCTATTCCTTATTCCCTAGGGCGTAGCGCTATATAAACCGAACTTATACCAATTCACTTTAAAAATGTCACAAATAGTTTCAAACTTTCAATATTAAATAATTTCCTGAAATTACTATAGCATCAAAGTTTTGTAGCTCTATAAAATCTTAATGCATGACTTTTGACTTCCGTGAAACGGTATTAGTATTACTTCAAAATTAATATTAGATTAAATGCTTATCAATCATTGTCCTCAAGTTACTGTTTGTTTACCTACTTATAACTCTGGAGAATTTCTAACTCAAGCAATAGATAGTGTCCTTCAACAGACATTTACAGATTTTGAGTTAATTATTTCTGATGATTGTTCTACCGATAATACTCCAGAAATTATTAAAAGTTATCTGCAGAAAGATAACAGAATTAGATACTTGAGAAATTCCAAAAATTTAGGACTATTTACTAATTGGAATAAGTGTTTAGAAAGTGCTAATGGTGAATATATTACTATCTTTGCTCAGGATGATGTGATGTTGCCAAAAAATTTAGAGCAAAAGGTAAAAATTTTGGATAAATACCAAAATATAGGTTTAGTTACTTCATCTGTTATGGTGGTTGATGCTAATAATAATAATCTCAATTGGAATTGGGCAAATTATTCTGAGGATAAGTTAGTAAATGGCAAGGAATGGGTGAGGAATATTTTGGGAGAAGCTAATCCTATTTGTTGCCCGTTTGTATTAATGAGAAGACAGGTTTTAGAGAAAGTAGGTGGGAAATTTAATGAGAATTATGCTTATGCTGCGGATTTAGAATTATGGTTGAGAATTGCTTTGATTGCTGACTTATATTTTGTCAAAGAAGTATTGGGATATTATCGATGGCATGAAGGAAATAAAACCCATAGTTTTGATGATTTTTATCAGGTGAAAGAACATTTACAAATTTCTAGCGATTTAATTGATTGTTTAAATTTATCGGACCCAGAATTAAATGATTGGGAAAGTGAAGTGTTATCTAGAACTGTTAAATGGGTGAGTTTTTATAGAATTTATAATTATCTGGAAAAGGGAAATTTTGATGAAGCATTCAAGTTATGCGAGTTGTTGGAAAATTGGCGGAGTAAGTCGGGAAAATTAAGTATTTCTGTACAGGAGTTAGGCACTAGAATACAAAAAATTTTACAAGCAAATTCTCGCCTAAAGTTTGAGGTAGATGAATATAGGGACTGGGTTAAAAATATTGAGAATAAAAATTCGGTTTTAGAGATGAAAATTAATCAGTTAAATGATGAGAAAAAATGGCTAGAATCTCAGATTTTAGCTTGGATGCAAACTGCACAAAAATATTATCAAGAAAATAGGAAATAGCAGAGTGGGAGAGTGGCTCACACAGATTATGGCACGGAGACAGAGATAAGTAAGGGAGTGGGGGAGTAGGGGATTAGTAAACATAATAATTAATGCGCTACTAGGGCGCTAATTATCAAAAAAGTGATTTATAGCAATCCTATTTTATTCGTGTCAAAAATTTTACTGCTTTTTAGGGAACAGCGGTGCGACCCCGCGTCGGCGACAGACGCAAGCGGTCAGACCCCGCGTCGCCGTCAGCTCGCTTGCGGAATGCTGACCAAGAGAGGGAACGCGCACCAAGAGAGGGAACAGGGAATAGGGAACAGGTAAGAGTTTCAGTTTTTTTATCTACTTTTTGATTTGTCGCAACCTCTGCGCGGATTGCTATAGCTTGTGTTTATTAATTAATAACTGAAGTGCTACCTAAACTAAGTATTGTCGAAAGTCGAAAGAAAGGTTATTTATTAGGAGTCAGGATTCAGAATGAATAGCTTCAATACCATTTTCTAGGTAGGAAATCATTCTTTTTGTCAAAGGACATATCCTGCATTTGTCTTTTTATTCCTCTTACTATTTGTAACATTCTTTTTTCAAATTGGTATTAGGACAAATTAAAAGCTTAAAATTCAGACAAAGCAACATTTTTCCCTCTACCTTCTACCTTCTACCTTCTTCCTTCTAATTCAATAAAACGACTATAAGCAACACTTGCTTCATCTATTTTTCCCTGTCTTGCTAAAGCATCTCCTAAATTTTTATGAAATAAAGGTGAGGTGGAATTGAGATTTATTGCTTGCTCAAAAACATAAATTGCTTCTTCTAATTCCCCTACTTTTGTTAAAGCTTCTCCTAAATAATTGTAAGCTAAATTTGAGTTAGGATTAATTTCAATAGTACGACGGTAACAGACGATCGCTTCTAACCATCTTTCTTTTCTTGCCAAAACTATTCCTAAATTTAGATAAATCTCTGGATTATTTTTCTCTACTTCTAAGGCAAGTTGATATTCATAAATTGCTTGCTGAATATCACCTTGCTTTGTCAAAATTTTACCTAAATTAAAATGAATTTCGGGATTTTCTGGTTCAGTTATTAGGGCAATTTGATAAAAAATAATTGCAGAGCCTAATTTATCTCTTCCAAATAAGATATTAGCTAAACGACGGCATATTTCTGAATGATAGGGTTGAATTTCTAAGAACTTATGGTAGTTACTTTCATTCTGAGGATAGTAATCTATTGCTTGACGATAATGACTCAACGCCATGTTTAAATTAACCTGATAACGCTGCTTAAAAATATCTCCCAAATTTTCATACACTTCTGTTAAATTTGGTTGTAATTTTATGGCTTTTTGGTAACTAGCGATCGCCTCATCCCACTGCTTTTGTCGAGAGTATAAATTACCAATCATTTTGTATAATTCAGCTAAATTTGGCTGAATTTGTAATGCCTTAATACACCAATCAATTGCCACTTTGAAATTACCTTGAATTTCTAAAGCATTTCCCATAGTCTGATAAGCTGGAATAAAGTCTGGTTTTAGCTCTATAATTTGATGACACAAAGCGATCGCTCTATCAATTTTACCTTGGGCCAAATATTCTCTGGCTTTTTGGTGTTTTTCTACTACATTCACAGTTAAGTTAAGTATAGGTTTTTTTATAACTTGACTATATTAAGCTAAAGTATGTTGCACATTCAAAGATTATTTGTAAGCATTCAGCAGTCAGCTATCAGCTATCAGCTTTATTAATTTTAGTGGACAATTTAAGCTTGCTGTTCTTATGCTTCAATTCTTTGTTTAAAAATGTCGTAGAAGTTAAGCAAATGCTTGCTTCATTTATTAAAAAACTGTTTGCGCAGCATGACCTAGGAAGAGCTGACCGCTAATAGCTGTTTGCGCAGCATTCCGCAGGAAATGCTTACGATTATTTATCAAATAAATCTCAGGCAATATAGCGCTAGGGAATAGGGAACAGGAAACTGTAAAAGGGTTTTAGGATTGAAAAATGTCCGCGCCCAATTTTTGTAATGCTATAGTAAATAACCAATTCTTGTTTTACATCTCAAATGAAAATGCTATATCTAGAGAATATAAACTCAAAAAATTGGCTTAATTTTACCGAAAAATTGTGGGTATGCGCCTCCCATTTTAATGGGATAAAAAAAGAGAATATTCCTGATTTAAAGTCTCCTTATTGCAGAGGTACTGATAACTGATAACTGAAAATATCTCTGTTTTACATTTAGGAAATAGTTCTATTCTTGGTTAAAGATTGATTTGATCTTTTCTTTTGCGAGCTTAATGCCAATTCTCAAAAGTAATGCTCTACTTGGGCAGCACTTCAGTTATTAAGTAATTAAAACAAATTCAATCACTTTGCATGCTAATTAGCAGCTCATTTAATATTAATTGTTCTTATGTTTACTTCTCCCCCACTCCCCTACTCCCCTACTCAAGAAAACGTAGAAAAGTTTTTGAGGAATGGTATAATACCCCACCGTCTACATGGTGCTTAAAATTGTTTGGGGTTTGTAGATATCAAGTGGCTTGTCGAAGACTATCTGCATACAATTTTTCCTTCTGCCTTCTGCCTTTTTCAATAGTGGCAGAGCTACCTATTTATTTTTTTCTTGAACTGAAATTATCTAAGTATTAATAGTAATGAAATTAGATTTAAAGAACCTTTGCTCTCAAAACAAAATTTTTCCTAGAGGCATTATTCATGTAGGTGCTTATGAGGGTAAAGATATTAAAACTTACCAGGAGTTAAATATTTCAAAAATTATTTTCATTGAAGCTAACCCCACAGTATTTGAAAGGCTAAAAACAAATATTGCTGAAGCTTCTACTGATGTGCAAGCTGTTAACTATGCTATTAGTAATCAAGATGGACAAGTGAAATTATATGTTAACTCTATGGGAAAGAGTAGTTCCATTTTGCCTTTGAAATTTTATCGAAATATTTATCCAAATATTAAAGAAACACATCAACTAACTGTTGAGTCAAAAACTCTTGATACTTTGCTACAAGAATTAGGACTAACACCAGGAGATTTTAATATTCTCAATCTAGATATTCAAGGGGCAGAACTTTTAGCATTACAAGGTGCAACTAATTTACTTAAATATATAGATGCAGTTTACACTAAAGTTAATTATGAAGAACTCTATGAAGGTTGTGCTTTAGCAGACAAAATTGATGAATTTTTAGCAGAGAATGGTTTTGGCAAAATAGCGGAGGCAACACCTTTTCATCCTTCTTGGGGAGATGCTTTTTATGTGAGAAAACAAGTAATTAGTATGTCTACTCTTGGGAAAAATAGTGGATTGGGTAATCAAATTTTCCAGTATGGTTTCTTGAAAATATATGCTCAAGAAAATTCCTTATCAGTAGAGACTCCAAAATGGATAGGACAAGAATTATTTGGGCATAAAGACCGAGAAATTTCTGAAGATTTACCTGAAGTTTCGGAAAATGATAATGAATTTATCCTCGGTAATACAGAAGTTTTGAAAAATGTAGATATTCATGGAGAATTTTTATATCACACTCGTTATTATGCGCCCTTTAAAGAATATTTTTGTTCTTTGTTTCAACCTGTATTAGAGATAGAGGAAAAAGTAAAAGTTGCTTGGGAAAAATTATACTCTCGTGGCAAAACTATTATTGGTTTACATTTACAATCATATTCAGATGAAAATAGTAATTTTGCTGTTGCTCCAAGTGAGTGGTATAAGATTTGGTTAGATGGTTTATGGGAAACTTTAGAGGAACCAGTTTTATTTATTGCCAGCGATAATATAGAGGAATTACCTCTGGTTTATTTTGCTGAATATCATCCTGTAACTGCTCAAGACTTGGAGATTGAAGTTAATCGAGAATATCTGAATTTCTTTTTATTGAGTAAGTGTAATTTTGTTGCTATTTCCAATACTCCCTTTGCTTTTGCTGCTTGTCTATTAAATGAAGTGGGAAAATATTTCTTTCGACCTCATTTTTCCACTGCAAAATTTATACCTTTTGAACCTTGGAATAGTACCCCAGTTTTTCGAGATGTGGATATTTCAGAAATAGGGAATAGTGTTTCATTGGAGGTAAAATTTCAGGAAAATCAAGTCGAGTTAGAAAATCTTCAGTCTCAGAAAGATGAACTTTCCGCCAAATTAGTATCTACCCAGTCTCAACTTCAGCAAAATTGTGAAGAATTAGAAAATATCCAATCCCAAAGAGACCAAATATTAGAAGAGTTAGAAAAATCTCAGTCTCAACTTCAGCAAAATCAAGAAAAAACCAAAAACTCGGAAGCACAGCTACAACAAGTTCAAACAGAATTAGAAAATACTAAGTCTCAAAAAGATGAGTTTTCCGCAAAATTAGTATCTGCTCAGTCTCAACTTCAGCAAAATCAAGAAAAAACCAAAAACTCGGAAGCACAGCTACAACAAGTTCAAACAGAATTAGAAAATACTCAATCTCAAAGAGACCAAATATTAGGAGAGTTAGAAAAATATCATTCTCAACTTCAGCAAAACCAAGAAACAGCCAAAAATCATGAAGCACAGCTACAACAAGTTCAAACAGAATTGGAAAATACCCAATCTCAGAGAGATGAACTTTCCGCAAAATTAGTATCTGCTCAGTCTCAACTTCAGCAAAACCAAGAAACAGTCAAAAAATCTGAAGCAAAACTACAGCAACTTCAAACAGAATTAGATAAATATTGCTCAGAACTACATGATGTGCGAGAAGAATTAGAAATTACCCAATTCCAACTCGATGAAGTACAGGCAGAATTAGAACAATCTCAATCTAAGTATCTCAAGTATCAAGAAGAATTGAATACCAGTCAATCTCAACTTCAACAAACTCAAACAGAACTGGAAAAAACCAAACTCAAACTAGAAAATCAGGAAAAAATACCACTAGATCAAAGTCAAAAAAACTATGCAGCACATCTCAAAAATCTAGCTAAAATTCTAGCAGAAACAATTCCAGATTGATACATATAGCACGTAACAGGAAACAGGCAAAATTTGGAAAAGCATTTCCCTGTTTAAAGTTCATCATCAGTCTATGTCCTAACTAATTTTAAAATGGTATTATAGAATGTAATGAAGTATTTAATCCAATTAGGTAAGGAGGTAGTAATTTCAGTTATCAGTTGTTAGGAAAAGTCATTTCAGTTATCAGTTATCAGTTATCAGTTATCAGTACCTCTAGCTGTTTGCGCAGCATTCCGCAGGAAAGCAAGAGGCTTGAAGTACGGAATTATTTTTTCTCTTGGCCGATTAGATATGGCGCAGGTTTCCTCGCCATCTCACCCTACGGGAAGCTCCGAAGATCGACCGCTTTTTATCCCCTTAAAAGGGGAGGCGCATACCCACGATTTTTCGGTAAAGTTATCTTTTTTCTTCGTATTTTCTTGTTGCCTCAAACCCAGAATTTTCTACCTCACGTTTCTTGGGAAATGCTATATGAATATCCCAATAACCCTTAAAACTTTGATTAATTAAAACTCCAAACTTATTCAGTAACTCCCAAATCTTTATTTCTTTTTTCTGCTTCCTTAAAAATTATGAAAACAGCATTAATTTCAGGAATTTCCGGTCAAGACGGTTCCTACTTAGCCAAACTATTACTAGAAAAAGGTTACAATGTTTGTGGCACTTCCCGAGATGCTCAAATGTCTACTTTTAACAACTTATATCGTTTAGATATCCGTGACAAAGTTAAATTAGACTCTATGTCTTTAACTGACTTTAGAAGTGTCTTACAAATATTAACAAAATATCAACCAGATGAAGTTTATAACCTAGCAGGTCAAAGTTCAGTAGGTCTATCTTTTCAACAACCTGTAGAAACATTAGAAAGTATCGCTACTGGCACATTAAATTTGTTAGAAGCAATTAGATTTATCGGAGCAAAAATTAAATTATATAATGCTAGCTCCAGTGAATGTTTTGGCGATACAAGCGGTCAACCTGCTACAGAAATTACTCCTTTTCGCCCAAGAAGTCCTTATGCTGTTGCTAAATCTGCAGCTTTTTGGGAAGTAGCAAATTATCGAGAAGCTTACAATTTATTTGCTTGTTCTGGCATATTATTTAATCACGAATCTCCCCTCAGACCTCAACGTTTTGTAACTCAAAAAATTGTTTCAGTTGTTTGTAAAATTGCTAATGGTAGTAATGAAAAATTACATTTAGGAAATATTTCAGTGGAGAGAGATTGGGGTTGGGCACCCGAATATGTAGAAGCAATGTATTTGATGTTGCAGCAGGAGGAACCAGATGATTATGTAATTGCTACTGGAGAAAGTTATCCTTTGCAAGATTTTGTAATAGAAGCTTTTGCTGCTGTAGGATTAAATTGGCAAAATTATGTAGAGGTAGACCGGAGTTTATATCGCCCTACTGATATTTCTGTAGGTAGAGCAAATCCAATTAAAGCTAAAGAAAAATTAGAATGGAAAGCACAGTATAAAATGCCAGATGTTGTGCAAATGATGGTTAAGGATAGAATGGCTAATATTTAAAGAAGAAAGGAAGAAGGAAGAAGGAAATTCAATAATTGATAATTATATCATGTCCGGATAATTAGTGATGAAAAAACTTATCATAAGTGCTTAAAGAATAAATCTTTCTATTTTCCCTACTCCCTTACTCGCCACTCCCCCGCTCCCCTACTATTTTAATAATAAGTATTCAACCGGACATGATATTACCTATCTCTAAAAGGAAGAGGATTTAATAAAAGTAAAATATTTTCTTGTTTCTCCTTTAAAAGAGAGGCTTTAAATCAAAGTAATCTACCAAATTTTATAATCTTTTTTTCGGTAATTTATATTTTTAATTAACACTATGAACAAAACTACAATAATACCTTTAGAAAATGGCGATCACTTAACTCGAGATGAGTTTGAAAAGCGCTACTTTATCTATGCCAAAACATAAAAAAGCTGAACTTATTGAAGGAATTGTTTATAGAACCCCTAAACGGATCTATTAAGCATCTCCTCCACGCATAGGTAGTAGGGATTAGAGAGTAGAGAGTAGGGGGAAAGATATTGATGAATAACAGTGCAATAATTGATTTAATTTTTGATTGTTGGAGATATCTATCTATAGTAATTAAAATATCAATATCCTCACTTCTTAGCCTAAAAACCCAACATTAGCTAATATTCCAAATGGCTTCAACATTAAGATTTTCTGCCCATGGAGAACCTCATCTTCAAATTAATACTTGGTTAGGAGTGTATACTGCTGCTACTCCTGGAGTTAGGAGTGCCGATAATCCTACTACTCCTTTAGATAAAAATAATGAACCTCAACCAGATGCCATGTTATTTATTGAACCAAGTTTAGGAGGACAAACAAAAATTAGCGAGGATGATTATATAGAAGGAGCACCAGAATTAATTGTTGAAGTTGCTGCTAGTAGTGCTGCTTATGATTTATCATATAAATTAAAAATTTATCAACGTAATGGAGTCAAAAAATATTTAGTTTGGCGAGTTTATGAGCAAGAATTCAGTTATTTTTTGTTGTCTGAAGGTGAGTATATTTCTGCGACAATAGATGAAAATGGAATTATAAAAAATCAAGTTTTTCCTGGATTATGATTAGCAGTGAAATCCTTAATAGAAGGAAATTTGGCTGAAGTTTTAAATGTTCTTCAACAAGGATTATCTAGTTCCGAACACCAAGAATTTATTAATCAACTTCACAGTTAATTAGCATTTTTAGTTAGGAATTACTGATTAAATATCAAAGCATTAACAGATATGGGTTTGAAGAATTTTAGCTACTGAAAAGGGACCAGCTTTTCTGTTAATAAAGTAGAAAAAGTAATAATTTTGGGTTAATGATGAGATAAAAACTAAAAGGCAATTAATTATGAATGACTACCTCTTCTACAAATCCCTTAAATCCTAACTCTTAACTACTCCCTAATATCACAAAAAGACTTGATGAGCGCAAACCCTAGTTACAATGAGTATATTTACATTACTATCAATAAAAACTCAGGGTTCAAAAGTAAAAAAATCACTGAGTTATAGTTAGCAGTTAAATCCTTAATAGAAATAAATTTGCCTGAAGTATTAAATCTACTTCAGAAAAAATTATCTAGTTCCGAACACCAAGAATTTATTAGTCAACTTCACAGTTAATTAGCATATTTATTCGCAAGGTACTTTAGCGATCGCTTCTATAATAATCCTGGACTCTTCCATTATAAATCAACCTAATTTTGCCAAAATTTCTATTATGATAAGGGATGTGACTTTACAAAACTTTATAAAATGAACCCCGTTATAGCAACACCAACTAATCAAATAGACCTACATACCTGGACTTGGAAAAACCAGCAAATCCAATATACTGTCATGGGAACTGGACAACCCCTAATATTAATTCATGGCTTTGGTGCATCCATAGGTCATTGGCGTAACAATATCCCTACTCTCGCAGCTGGAGGTCATCAAGTGTTTGCTCTTGACTTACTAGGATTTGGTGCATCTTCTAAGCCACCCATGGATTACTCACTAGAACTTTGGCAAGAACTACTATACGACTTCTGGAACCAACATATCCAGAAACCCACCGTCTTTATAGGCAACTCCATTGGTGGATTACTTAGCTTAATGATACTCGCAGACTACCCAGAAATTTGTACAGGTGGAATTCTCATTAACTGTGCAGGAGGCTTAAACCATCGACCTCAAGAATTAAATCCTCCTCTAAGATTCATAATGGGAATGTTCAGCAAATTAGTTAATTCCCCAGCTCTAGGACCATTTATTTTCAATCAAGTCCGTCAAAAATATCGTATTCGTGGAACTCTCAAACAAGTTTATTGTAATCAAGATGCCATTACAGATGAATTAATCGAACTACTTTATCGTCCTTCTTGCGACGCTGGAGCGCAGAAAGTTTTTGCTTCAATTCTCACTGCACCTCCTGGACCTCATCCCTCAGAATTGTTACCAAGAATTCAAGCACCATTGTTAGTAATTTGGGGAGAAAACGACCCCTGGACACCAATTTCTGGTGGAAAAATTTATCAAGATTTAGCACAGAAAGGTGCATCTATCCAATTTGTTCCCATACCCAACACGGGTCATTGCCCCCACGATGAAAGGCCAACAATAGTTAATTCTTTGATTTTAGATTGGTTATCTAGAAGGTGAAACTCTTGATAGATAGTGCTTTCAAAATTTGTCAAAAAAAATTACTGAAATATAGTGACAAAACTAGCTTAGTAAGTTAGACTATCTACGGTGTGAGGAGCGAATCAGTAAGAGCATCGAGACGAAACACGGCCAGTCGTCGATGCTCTTTCTCAAAAAACTCTGTTTATGTTAAGGCACAGAATTTGTGCTGACTACTTTTTCAATTTATTTTAAGTGGTGTTGAGGATTAATAAAAGGCGGTCATTTTTGATGACCGCCTTTTTAAATTTAGTTTGATATACAGCAGATTTGGTGACTAATATGGTACTACTGGTCGGATAAATATTCTTTTTCTTTGATTTTTTGCTTTACCTATCTTCTCTTCCCTGTTCTGTAGGGACATCGCATGTAACGTCCCTACTAAAACGATCAATAATATCTACTTAATTAATGAGGAAACTGCTCTATCTAATTGTTATTATACGTTTCCAACTCTGTTGGCATCCAGTCAGTAGTAACATATATATGACCTAACTCCTTACCCTCATAAGTTCTTTTAGCAAACCGCCAACCAGGTTCAAGAATAATTTTAGTAAACCCATCAGCTAAACCATAAGTTCTGCCGATCAGTAGTCGTGGTGCATTAGAATCAACACGAGAAATACCCATCAACCGTATATCCCCCCCACTCATTTGTAAAGAGAGAGCATAGTCAAGAGCCATATCAGTACCTGCCATTCGGATAGAATAACCATTACTGTCGGTGGCACGTCCACAAATACCCGTAAAGTCAAAATTTAGTAATAGAGGATCGACCAAAATAGGGCGATCGCCACTTTCATCCCAACATTGTCTGGCATCGGTTTTTTGCTCTAAAATCAGCAATTGTGGCCCAAAAGCACGAGGAACTGCAATTGCAATGTATCTAGACTGCTCGACTTCTTTTTGGTCAAAGAAGTTTGCCCTGACTTGTGCTGGACGAAGAGAAAAGAAAGTTAATAATCCTAAAGTTGTCAGTGCAGCTATTGACTGCTTAAAAAAAGTTTTCATGCCCTTTACTTCACCTGATTTTATATGTAGCTTGAGAATATAGATTTTATGAAATTTTAGGACTTATTTTCGTACTTATAATGGTATTTGTCAAATCCAAGATTTTATACTAATTTTCATGTTACAAATTGAATTGCGGAATGTGAGTTATGTGATAAGGAACTCCTGAAAACCTTGTAGGAAGCAGGGAGGAAGAGAGAAGAGAGAAAAAATCATAATAGATATGAAAAACCACTTAAGTCATCAAAAAAGATGTACTTCTTAATACACTTTTTCTTTTACAAAAACCTTTGAAAGACTTATACATAACTTATCTATTTTATCAAGTTTTATGTTGATAAACCATCGTTTTAAAGGAGAGGTAATTGTTAATTGTTAATTATTAATTATTAGTTGTTGAAGACCTGAATACTTCTACCTTTAACAAAAATAGTATGATCTATCTCTGCTTGACAACAAACACTGAGCAATTTGCTTCAGCAACAACCTGACTACTAATAGAACCCTGCAAAATCCGATTTATACCTTTTAATCCCCGACTACCAATTACAATTAAATCTGCATTATAAATATTAGATAAGCGAACTATTTCTTCAGTTGGATCGCCGGCCACAACCTCTACTTCAGTAGTACAAGGAAGTCTTTCTCTGTACACTTTGAGTTGTTTTTCAAATTCCCCGACAGAAATGTTGTTCCCTTCAGGTTGAGGTCGATCCGCTTTCCGGTCTAAATCTGATTTTTCCATAGCAACCACATGAGATAAAATCACTCTCGTTTTTGATGTTAAGTGAAATTCTGCCAATGCTTGAATTATGAAATCTAGATCTGAGTTTGAATTGCTGAGAGCTACAATAATTGTTTTGAAGGCCATAGACAAGAGTATTAGTAGAGAGAAGAAATAGGTCGTTCTGTATAGTAATGGTAATTGACTCAAATGTTTAGTCTGCTGTTACCAAAATAATTATAATGTCCACCACTATTAGTAAATAGAGAAATTAAGGTTTCTACCAAGAAATCAAGTCAAGTGTGAATAAATTTTAGTAACAACTAATCTGCTCTATAAAAACTGAAACAAAACCTCACTTAAAAGATACATCTTTTTTGATATTGACCGAACATATATCTCTGGGATGTTAGTGATTTGAGGTATGATATTATGTCTGGATAAAATTTGGAATAAAACTACGTACCACTGAGGCGTTAACGTGCGTTGTGCGTCAGCAAACAAAAAACTTTCTCTTTCTATTCTATTCCTAATTTCTTCCCTCCTTACTGTGTCTTCCTGTAGGTAGCCCTACTGACTGCTCCCCTACCTGAGAACTAAGTAGGGTTTGCTGAAAAAGTCTTTTTGCTCTTCTTAGTAGTCAATAGTCAGAAGAAGTGGTGGATTACAGAATATGTAGCTGGAATAATTGTCCCCCAATTTTTCCGTCGTTGCCTGCCAAAATACTAGCTTTATGCAGCTCTTGCCAACGAAAAGCTGGCACTTTTTGAGACAAAAAAATGCTACAACCAATATCAGTCAATGCTTTTGCTGACGCAAAGCTGCCGCTAAGGTATTTATTCAGCAAACCCTAAGTAATTAAAATTATTAATATCATACACACGCTTCACCAACACCATCTCCGGCACATCACTAGCTTAAAGGCTGCCCCATCTAGCTTAAACAGAATTTCTACCGTAGAGGCTAGTAGCAAAATTGTGGGAAATTAAGAATTACTTTATAGAACCCCTAAACGGATCTATTAAGCATCTCCTCCACCCATAGGGAGTAGGTCGTAGGGACGTTGCATGGAACGTCCGTACAGAGTAGGGGGAAAGAATTGATGAATAACAGTGCAATAAAAGAGCATGATTTTTGATTGTTGGAGATATCTATCTATAGTAATTAAATATCAATATCCTCACTTCTTGGCCTAAAAACCCAACATTAGCTAATATTCCAAATGGCTTCTATAAATCCCTTTCTTTGTCAGTATTACAAACTTTATAGGAGCCGAAGGAAAACGCATAGATATGTATATCAAAAGCTTAAAACTTAGACAAAACAATATATTTCCAACTTCAGTTCTTCACTTCTGCTATAAAGTTGAAAGCCTTCTATATTAATAGTATGTTCTCCCGCGATCTTAAAGATTCTAACGGGAGTCATCTTGTATTACTTATAAATTTTTACCATCATTTTCCTGATTAATGTTTTCTTTTTTCATCCATTCTTGTTGCTCCTGCTCCTGAACTTTTGTCCTAACTCGTACCGAGTTAGCATGAGAGGGCAACCCCTCAGTTGTGGCCAATAGATCGATTGTTGTGGCTACCTTATGCAAAGCAGCAGAAGAATATTGAACCAAGCTAGAATGCTTCATAAATGTTTCTACTCCCAATGCTGAAGCATAACGAGCAGCACCAGAAGTCGGCAAAGTATGATTTGGCCCTGCCAAATAATCTCCCACAGCTTCTGGAGTAGAATAACCAAGGAAAATAGCACCAGCGTGACGAATATTGTCCAGTAAAGCCCAGGGGTCTGAAACTTCCAGCTCTAAATGTTCTGGAGCAAATAGATTAGAAAGTTGAGCAGCAGCTTCGAGAGACTCAACAACAACAACTAAACCGTAATGGGCGATCGCCTTTTCTGTCATTGTGCGACGTGGATGATCCTCAAGTTGTCGCTCTACCTCTGTTACCACCTGACGTGCTATTGCTGAATCTGTAGTTAATAAGATAGCTGCAGCCAATGAATCATGTTCTGCTTGAGCCAACATATCTGCAGCTAGATGAACTGGGTTAGCTTCAGAATCTGCAATAATCATCACCTCTGAAGGCCCAGCAAGAGAATCAATACCTACCGTACCGTAAACAATTTTCTTTGCCAAAGTTACATAGATATTACCCGGCCCAGAAATGACATCCACTTTTGGTATAGTTTTTGTCCCATAAGCGAGAGCAGCTATTGCCTGTGCCCCTCCGATCCGATAAATTTCTTGAATGCCTGCCTCCTGGGCAGCCACAAGTACAGCAGGATTAATTTTGTTACCTTGACCAGGTGGTGTAACCATGACAATCTTCGGGACTTTGGCCACTTGAGCAGGTATAGCATTCATCAGAACTGTACTTGGATAAGAAGCCTTACCCCCAGGAACATATAGACCAGCTCGATCTACTGGTGTGTAGCGTTTGCCCAAGACCACATCATCATCACCGAACTGAACCCAAGATTTAGGAACTCGCTGTCGGTGAAAAGCTTCTATCTGTTTAGCAGCAAAACGAATTGAATTTAATAAGTCCTTATTTACTTGTTGATAGGCCGCATCTAACTCTGAACCGCTTACTTTTAACTCTTCAGGAGTTAAGGTAACATGGTCAAACTCAGATGTATAGTGTAATAGAGCCTCATCGCCTTTTTCTTTAACTGAGTGCAAGATTTCTCGCACTGTTGTTTCTTTATGAATAGCCGTATCATCGTGGGTACGTTCTGTGATACGTTTTAATTCAGCTTGTGCCTCAAGCCACTGAGTGATTATTCGCAGCATGGAGATTAGGAATGCCAACTAATAAAGTTCGCTAGTAGAGGGTACTTTCAGAAATCAGAGAGTTGGAGCAACATTAAAACTATGTAGAATTCTCAACACTTGACAATCAAGAAATAAAAATTCTTATCTGCCAACTGTCTTTTAACTTAACCCTGATTTAATTTAGGGATAAAAGTAAAACTATTCTCTAAGTTTCCGAATCACCCATTACTCTTTGTTATAGCGTGAAGTACCAACACTGGCATCTTTAATACTGTACTCAGTTTTTTACATTATCTGCCAATATCTCCAGTAGCATAACTTTAGCAAAAGTCAAAATCAAAAAATTAAAAATTAAATTTATAGCTTTCAATAAAGCCAAATAATTGGAGAAAGTCCTTACCAAATATTCAATTGTAATATTTTTAAACAAGTATTACTATTTCATGATAATTAATGCTATATTTATATATCTGGTACTTTATATTTTTATATATTTTGGTTGCTGGACGAGCAGTGTCTAGGGAAGCTGTCGGATTGGCGACCTACTGTAGAGTTACCGTAAGGCCGGAAAGAGGAAAAAGCCTCGGAGGCAGGTGCTGTAATCGTTTTGCAACATGAAAAGCGTTTGCGGAGAATTCCATAGGGAACTCCTATGTGAACGCAGCTCCTCCACAGCAAATAATAGGAGGAAGCAGAAACCTAAGTCGTAAGTATTAGGAATCCCACATTCTATCTTAAAGGAGCCGTCGGGATAAGGTTAATTTATCAAAATAATTGGGTTGAAAACCCCGCCTTTTAAGGCTAAATATTGGAGCGGGGCTTAAATCCTCGTTTAAAAAAAAAGTAACTTCTGACTTCTGACTTCTGACTTCGTTAAACCATTCTGGATCTTAAAGAAAAGTTAACTATGGCCAATATTAAGTCTGCTATCAAGCGAATCCAGATTGCTGAACGCAATCGTTTACGCAACAAAAGCTACAAATCAGCAGTGAGAACCCTGATGAAAAAATATTTCATTGCTGTTGAAAACTATGCTGCTAATCCTACAGAGGAATTAAAGCAAGAAGTTAATCTGCGAATGTCAAAAGCTTACAGTAAAATTGATAAAGCTGTAAAATGTGGCGTTTTACACAAAAATAATGGTTCTCGCAAAAAGTCCAGGTTAGTGAGATTTTACAAAAGACACCTACAGATTGACAGTAAGCAGCCAGAGTCTTCGGAAACTAATGATTCTCTAGCTTCTTAAAAAAGATCAAATTGCTGAGAAGTCGGTAAAGTTGCTAAAACTAGTAATAACTTAAATTTAGTACCCGACTTCATTTTTTTTCAATAGCTGCCTTAAGTAAAATAAAGTTTAAAGTAGTCAAAGTTATCTATTAATGACATTGTATATTATTGTGGTCAATATACCTGTACTAACCTACAATATAGCGCTACAAATCGACAAAAAGAAAAGAGAATATTCCTAATGTCAAGCCTTCTTATAAAAGGAGGTACTGATAACTGATAACTGATAACTGAAAGACCCGGAGAGCCACAAATGCAGTTAATTGATACTCACGTTCATATAAACTTTGACGTATTCAATTCTGACCTGGAAGATATACGCCAACGTTGGCAACAAGCAGGAATTGTACACCTTGTCCACTCTTGTGTTGAACCACAGGAATTCAATGCTATTAAATCAATAGCAGATCGTTTTCCAGAACTGTCCTATGCAGTTGGCCTACACCCTTTAGATGCTCATAAGTGGACCTCTGCAACGGCTACTCAAATTGAAGAGTTAGCTACATCCGATCCTCAAGTAGTGGCCATCGGCGAGACAGGATTAGATTTTTACAAAGCAGATAATAAAGAACAACAAAAATTTGTTTTTAGACAACAGTTAACCATCGCTAAAAAACTCAACAAACCGTTAATTATCCATTGTCGTGATGCTGCTCACTCAATGGCCGAGATTATCGATGATTTCCAAACAAATCAAGGACCTGTCAGAGGAGTAATGCATTGTTGGGGAGGTACTCCAGAAGAAACTAAGATATTTATAGACTTAGGATTTTATATTAGCTTTAGTGGAACTGTCACCTTTAAAAAAGCTACCCAAATTCAAGAGTCAGCTAAAATAGTAGATGACGATCGACTGTTAGTAGAAACTGATTGTCCATTCCTAGCACCAGTTCCAAAGCGGGGCAAACGAAACGAACCTGCTTATGTTAAATACGTTGCTGAAAAAGTAGCTGAACTCAGAGGTGTGACGCTAGAAAGTTTAGCATTACAAACTAGCGAAAATGCTTGCAGACTATTTGGATTATCTATTGACAGCAAAAATTCCTAAAGGCTATTATACTTAGATTTCATCATTAAAATTCAAACAAATAAATTAATAGCTCGATATTTAATGGCCAAAAGTCATTTCAGTTATCAGTACCTCTGCCTGAAGTCAGAGGCTTAAAATATTGAACTTTATTTTTTCTTAGTCGATTGGATATGGCAAGGAGGCCCACTCTGATCGGAGACGCTCCGAAGATCGCCATCCCATCCTTCGGGAAGCTCCACTTTTTCCTAGGTCATGCTCGGCAAACATGTCGGCGACAGCCGTTAACTGTAGTTATGCGCCAGCAAAACGACCGCTGTCTTGGTCGATTGGATATGACGTTTGCTACCGCAAAGCTTTCCTAACGGAAAGCGTACCGGAGGGAACGGGGACCCGCTCCGATCAGAGCCGCTCCGAAGATCGCCATTCCACCCAACGGGTGCGCTCCGAAGAGCGACCGCTGTCTTGGTCGATTGGATATGGCGAGGAGACCCGCTCTTGCAGAGCCGCTCCGAAGATCGCCATCCCACCCAACGGGTGCGCTCCGAAGAGCGACCGCTTTTTCATCCCCTTAAAAGGGAAGGCTTGAGAACTTATTTGTTGGTCATGCTGAAAGTAAGTTTGAGAGTAAAGTGGAATATGTGGCACTTGACAAAGTCAGAAGTCAGCAGTCAGAAGTCAGAAGTTATTTTTGTAACGGGGGTTTAAACAAGGCTCCAAAAATATTTAGCCAGTCAAGGTGGGGTGGTGGGACCAAACTATTTTGATAAATAGCATAAGCTATTGAATTAGGAGATGCTCTGAAAAAAATAGTTATTAATAAAGTATAATTCTCTAGCAACTGCACCAAATAATTATGATATCTTCAAGAAACTTATCATTTAACTTGCTTTCATTAAAACTTTATTACTAATACTAATTACTCAAAACTAACTTTTTGTATTAGGCTTGATGCTATAAATATACGACCATACCAATTCGGCAAAAAATGCTTCATCGTCACTAAATTATAAAAATGATATTAGCTATAAATTTGTTGTTGACCTGATACATACTAATTAGTGAGTAAATTTAACAGCAAAAAATTAAAAGAAAGCTCAATAAAAGTTATGAAATTGTACTTAATTAAGCAAATAAGCGTTGCTTCTACTATGTATATAAACTGTAAAAATATTACACTAACTCAATTTACAAGTGTATTAGATATTCAAGTTTTAAATAAAATTTATGGGTAATTTTATATCCCATAAAAAACTATAGACAAACAACCAGGATACTCAAGAATGATTCATCAAAAATTAAAGGTCAATACCCAAAGCAACCTGCCAATTTTCAATATGCCCGATCTGATTGAAATTCAGAGGGCAAGCTTTCGATGGTTTCTAGAGTATGGCCTAATAGAAGAACTAGAAAGCTATTCTCCAATTACAGATTATACAGGTAAATTAGAACTTCATTTTATTGCCAAAAACTACAAACTAAAACAACCAAAATATGTTGTAGAAGAAGCAAAACGTAGAGACAGCACCTACGCAGTGCAAATGTATGTTCCTACCCGCTTAATCAACAAAGAAACTGGAGAAATTAAAGAACAAGAAGTATTTATTGGCGATCTGCCCCTCATGACAGACAGAGGGACATTTATTATCAATGGAGCTGAAAGGGTAATCGTTAATCAAATAGTTCGTTCTCCTGGAGTTTATTACAAGTCTGAAACAGATAAAAGTGGACGACGCACATATAATGCCAGTTTAATTCCTAACCGAGGTGCATGGCTGAAATTTGAAACAGATAAAAATGACCTAGTTTGGGTCAGAATAGATAAAACCCGTAAACTTTCAGCTCAAGTATTACTAAAAGCTTTAGGGTTAGGGGACAGTGAAATTTTTGACTCTTTGAGACATCCTGATTATTTCCAAAAAACAATCGAAAAAGAAGGACAATTCGGAGAAGAAGAGGCACTATTAGAACTATATCGGAAATTACGCCCTGGAGAACCACCAACTATTGCGGGTGGAGAACAACTACTCCACAGTAGATTCTTTGACCAAAAAAGGTATGACTTAGGAAAAGTAGGAAGATATAAGCTCAATAAAAAGCTCAGGTTAAACTTACCAGACACAGTACGAGTATTAACCAAAGAAGACATATTAGCCGTAGTTGACTATCTAATTAATTTAGAGTACGACATTGGTCAAACAGATGATATTGACCATTTAGGAAACCGACGAGTAAGAAGTGTAGGGGAACTCCTACAAAACCAAGTAAGAGTAGGTTTAAACCGTTTAGAGCGAATTATCCGAGAGCGGATGACCGTATCTGAGGCCGACTCATTAACACCAGCATCACTGGTTAACCCGAAACCATTGGTAGCAGCCATCAAAGAATTCTTCGGCTCCTCTCAGTTGTCCCAATTTATGGACCAAACAAACCCATTGGCAGAGCTGACTCATAAACGACGAATATCAGCTTTAGGACCTGGAGGACTAACTAGAGAAAGAGCTGGATTTGCTGTACGAGATATCCATCCTTCTCATTACGGGCGAATTTGTCCGATTGAGACACCAGAAGGGCCAAATGCTGGTTTAATTGGTTCCCTCGCAAATCATGCTAAAGTCAATGGCTACGGATTCATCGAAACACCATATTATCCTGTAGAAAATGGTCGAGTTTTGCGCGAGGGCAAGCCAATATACATGACAGCAGACGCAGAAGATGATTCCCGGGTAGCACCAGGGGACATTATGACCGATGCAGAAGGTAATATTTTGGGAGAAGTTGTACCAGTACGTTATCGACAAGACTTTACCACCACCAGTCCCCAACAAGTAGACTATGTAGCAGTTTCCCCAGTGCAAGTAGTTTCAGTTGCTACGTCATTAATTCCATTTTTGGAGCATGATGATGCTAACCGGGCATTGATGGGTTCCAATATGCAACGACAAGCAGTTCCATTGTTGCGTCCAGAAAGACCCCTAGTTGGAACAGGTTTAGAAGCCCAAGCTGCCAGGGACTCTGGTATGGTAGTTATTACCCGCACAGATGGAGAAGTTAGCTTTATAGATTCGACTAAAATATCTGTGGTCGATCCAGAAGGTAATCAAACAGATTACCCATTATGTAAATATCAAAGATCTAACCAAGATACTTGCTTAAATCAAAGACCTTTGGTATATGAGGGAGACCAAGTAGTAGCTGGTCAAGTATTAGCTGATGGCTCCTCTACTGAAGGTGCTGAGTTGGCTTTAGGGCAGAATATTTTGGTGGCTTATATGCCTTGGGAAGGTTATAACTACGAAGATGCAATTCTGATTAGCCAACGTTTAGTATATGACGATGTTTATACATCTATTCACATTGAAAAGTTTGAGATTGAGGCCCGACAGACAAAGTTAGGACCTGAAGAAATTACTAGGGAAATTCCTAATGTAGGGGAAGACGGTCTGCGAAACTTAGATGAGCAAGGGATAATTCGAGTTGGTGCTTGGGTAGAATCTGGAGATATTCTTGTAGGAAAAGTAACGCCCAAGGGAGAGTCTGACCAACCACCTGAAGAAAAGTTGTTGCGGGCAATTTTTGGAGAAAAAGCACGGGATGTACGAGATAATTCTCTCCGAGTACCGAATGGTGAAAAAGGTCGCATTGTTGATGTGCGAGTATTTACCAGGGAAAAAGGAGATGAATTGCCACCTGGAGCAAATATGGTGGTTAGGGTTTATGTTGCCCAGAAGCGGAAGATTCAAGTAGGAGATAAAGTAGCAGGGCGACATGGAAATAAAGGTATTGTTTCACGAATTTTACCTATCGAAGATATGCCTTATTTACCCGATGGTACTCCGATAGATGTGGTGTTAAATCCTTTGGGCGTACCTTCGAGGATGAATGTGGGACAGATTTTTGAGTGCTTGCTAGGGTGGGCAGGTGAGGTTTTGAGCGTGCGGTTTAAGTGTGTACCATTTGATGAGATGCACGGTCCGGAAAAATCACGGGAAACAGTACATCGAATGTTGGAATTGGCCAGGGAACGTTCTGGTAAAGATTGGGTATTTAATGAAAGTCATGCCGGGAAAATTTGTGTTTATGATGGACGAACTGGAGAAAAGTTTGACCGTCCGGTGACTGTGGGAATTGCCTATATGTTGAAACTGGTTCACTTAGTTGATGATAAGATTCATGCTCGTTCCACAGGGCCTTATTCTCTGGTGACTCAGCAACCTTTGGGTGGTAAGGCACAACAAGGTGGTCAGCGTTTTGGAGAAATGGAAGTATGGGCCTTAGAAGCATTTGGTGCTGCTTATACTTTGCAAGAATTGTTAACTGTGAAATCTGATGATATGCAAGGTCGGAATGAGGCTTTGAATGCAATTGTTAAAGGAAAAGCAATTCCACGACCTGGTACTCCTGAATCTTTTAAGGTATTAATGCGAGAGTTACAGTCTCTATGTTTAGATATTGCAGCTCACAAGGTAGAAACTATGGATGATGGTACTACTCAGGATGTGGAAGTTGATTTAATGGCAGATGTATTAGGAAAGCGAGCGCCTTCTCGTCCAGTATATGAGTCATTGTCTCATGATGAAAACCAGCAGTAGACATCTCCAGAAAAGAGGGAGTAGGGAGAAAGAATTGATAATTTATGTTTGATAATTGATTTAATTTTTGATTTTTGGAGATGTCTAGTAAGTAAATTAGGTGGTAGGTTAATTATGATGATATTTTTTCTCATAACCTGACACCTACTTCAATTTACTAACCTTGTTAAGATGATACTGCCAAAAATGGGTTTGGAATGTGACTCAAAAAAACCGAATACTCATCATTACTAACAATTCCTCAATTCCCTAATCCAAAATCATTCGCTTAATATGCAATGCCTGTTAATTTTGTAGTCTTAACTCTATTATTGTAAAAATGCCAAAACTTGAACAAAGATTTGATTATGTCAAAATTGGTCTAGCTTCTCCAGAAAGAATTCGTCTCTGGGGAGAAAGAACTCTGCCAAATGGTACAGTAGTAGGAGAAGTTACTAAGCCAGAAACTATTAATTACCGGACTCTCAAACCAGAGATGGATGGGTTGTTTTGCGAACGCATCTTTGGTCCAGCGAAAGATTGGGAATGTCATTGTGGAAAGTATAAGCGAGTCCGACATCGAGGTATTGTTTGTGAAAGATGTGGAGTAGAAGTAACTGAGTCACGGGTGCGCCGTCACCGCATGGGGTATATAAAATTAGCAGCACCAGTTACTCATGTTTGGTATCTCAAGGGTATTCCGAGTTATATGGCAATTTTGTTAGATATGCCATTGCGAGATGTAGAACAAATTGTTTACTTTAATGCTTATGTGGTATTAGATCCAGGGAATCACGAAAGTTTAAGTTATCAGCAACTTTTAACAGAGGATGTTTGGCTAGAAATTGAAGATCAAATTTATAGCGAAGATTCAACAATAGTTGGGGTTGAAGTTGGTATTGGTGCTGAAGCTCTACAAGTATTATTACAAAATCTTAATCTAGAAGAGGAAGCAGAAAAACTAAGGGAAGAAATTGCTAATTCTAAAGGTCAAAAACGCGCCAAATTAATTAAACGTTTGCGAGTAATTGATAATTTTGTTGCTACGGGTTCAAGACCAGAATGGATGGTTTTAGATGCAATTCCAGTTATTCCACCCGATTTACGTCCAATGGTACAGTTGGATGGTGGTCGCTTTGCAACTAGTGATTTGAACGATCTTTATCGACGAGTGATTAACCGAAATAATCGCTTGGCAAGACTGCAAGAAATTTTAGCACCAGAGATTATTATCCGCAACGAAAAACGAATGTTGCAAGAAGCTGTTGATGCTTTAATTGATAATGGTCGTCGCGGTCGTACTGTGGTGGGTGCAAACAACAGACCTCTGAAATCTTTGAGTGATATTATCGAAGGAAAACAAGGTCGTTTCCGACAAAACTTGTTAGGTAAACGGGTTGATTATTCAGGGCGTTCGGTAATTGTTGTCGGACCGAAATTGGCAATTAATCAGTGTGGTTTACCACGAGAAATGGCAATAGAATTGTTTCAACCATTTGTCATTCATCGGTTAATTCGTCAGGGATTAGTTAATAATATTAAAGCTGCTAAAAAACTGATTCAAAGAGGAGACCCGAATGTTTGGGATGTGCTGGAGGAAGTCATAGAAGGTCATCCAGTGATGTTGAACCGGGCGCCAACTTTACACAGATTAGGTATTCAAGCTTTTGAACCTATTTTAGTAGATGGTCGTGCAATTCAGTTACATCCTTTAGTTTGTCCGGCATTTAATGCTGACTTTGATGGCGACCAAATGGCGGTTCATGTGCCACTTTCTCTAGAGTCGCAAGCAGAGGCCAGATTATTGATGTTGGCATCGAATAATATTTTGTCTCCTGCAACTGGTCGTCCGATTATTACACCTTCTCAAGATATGGTATTAGGTTGTTATTATCTTACAGCAGAAAACCATAGAGAGCAAGGTGGAAAAGAACTATATTTTGCTAGCTTTAACGATGTAATTTTAGCTTATGAACAGTCTAAGTTAGGGTTACATACTTATGTGTATTTAAGGTTGCCTGGTGATGTGGCAGTCGAGACAGATAAACCAGAAGAAATGCCACCCGATATCCAACAGATGTCAGAAGAAGTTGCGATTAAAAATTATTGGATGCCACTGGATAGTAAGATATTACCTGATACTTTGGGAGAGTTGAAGTCAGAGAAAACTCTAGAAGATGGAGAGGTAGTGAAGCGTTATCACTTGTATCGGGTTCATTACACTCCACAGGGAAAAATTAAACAGGTTCATATTAAATCTCGCCAGGTGCGGGAGATTAATGGAGAAGCAGCGACACAGTTTGTGGTAACAACACCTGGTCGCATAATTCTCAATCAAACAATTGAAAGTGTTTTGTAAAGGAGTCAGGAGTCAGGAGTCAGGAGTCAGGAGGGAAGAAAGAAAAAGAAACAGGAGTAGAGGGAGAAAGTCTTTTGCTTGCCTTCTTATGCGGACAAGATATCGTACCTCAAATCAGCAACGTCATAGTTGGCAACTTATGATATGAAAGAATAAGCTGAAATTATTGTATAACCATTACTTTAAGTCTATAAACTTTCACTTCTGAGTTTTGAGTTTTGACTTCTGACTTCCGTGAAACGGTATTAGTTGCTCCACTTGGGGAGACCCTAAAGAACACTAACTCACCGTGTCAACGACACAGGTGCAAAGTGCCACAAACTAGGTCGCACATTAGCAAACTGACCAGTCACTGCTGTTTCTTACCAAGAAAAGGAAAAGAAAGGAAGCAGAAAACAAAACTACTTACTCTTTTCTCTTTCCTTGAACAACAGTTTTTGATCTACAGCACTTTTGAGGAAGCGTGAGGTACAGTTGTAAAACTATTCTTATATTTCCTGTTCCCTGTTCCCTGTTCCCTGTTCCCTGTTCCCTAGAACAATAAAACTTTGTACCTCCAAGACTCGAAAACTGCTGTAAAGAAAATTAGTAAACTAATAAACAAAGGTAGAGGATAACATGATTTTTCGGAATAGAGTTATTAATAAGGGTCAACTGAAAAAGCTAATTTCTTGGTCTTTTAATAATTATGGTACAGCCAGAACTGCACATATGGCAGATAAGCTGAAAGATTTAGGGTTTCGTTATGCGACCAAAGCAGGAGTTTCTATTAGTGTTGATGACTTACGAATACCTGCTTCTAAACGACAACTTTTAGATGCGGCAGAAGAAGAAATTCGCGATACAACTGACCGCTATACGAAAGGAAAAATTACTGAAGTAGAACGCTTTCAAAAAGTAATTGATACCTGGAATGTTACCAGTGAAAATCTTAAAGATGAGGTGGTTCGTAACTTTAAGGCAAGCGATCCTCTAAATTCAGTTTATATGATGGCATTTTCTGGAGCGCGGGGTAATATTTCTCAGGTGCGTCAGTTAGTGGGAATGCGTGGTCTGATGGCAGACCCACAAGGGGAAATTATTGACTTGCCAATTAAGACTAATTTCCGGGAAGGTTTAACTGTAACAGAGTATATTATCTCCTCCTATGGTGCGCGGAAAGGGTTAGTTGATACAGCATTGAGGACTGCTGACTCCGGTTATTTGACTCGTCGTTTAGTTGATGTTTCTCAGGATGTAATAGTTAGGGAAGCAGACTGTGGCACAAAACGGGGAGTAACAGTGAGAAGTATGAAAGATGGCGATCGCGTGTTAATTCCCGTACAAGACAGGTTATTGGGTAGAGTTGCAGGAGAAGATGTTAAACATCCAGAAACAGGAGAAATCATTAGTAGTGGTGGCATTCAAGCAGTCAGAAATCAAGTATTTACAGAAGACTTAGCTAAAGCAATAGGTAAAGCAGGTGTAGAAAAAGTATTTGTGCGATCGCCTTTGACTTGCGAATCACCTCGGTCTGTCTGTCAACAGTGCTATGGGTGGAGTTTAGCTCATGGTGAGATAGTAGATATGGGAGAAGCTATTGGGATTATTGCTGCCCAGTCTATCGGCGAACCAGGTACTCAATTAACAATGCGGACATTCCACACTGGTGGTGTATTTACAGGGGAAGTAGCACGTCAGTTCACATCTCCTTTTGCAGGTTTAGTCAAGTATCCATCAAATGTGCGTACCAGGTCATTCCGGACTCGTCATGGGGATGAAGCCATGATTGCAGAAAATAATTTTGACCTCACAATAGTAGGAGCTAATGGTGGTAAAGAAGATATATTCATTGCTCAAGGTTCTATTTTGATGGTGCAAAATGACCAACAAGTGTCAGCAGGAGAAATTTTAGCAGAAGTACCGAAGGCAGGCCAGGTAAGAAAAACAACTGAGAAAGTTACAAAAGAAGTAGCCTCAGATTTGGCAGGGGAAGTTCTATTTGCTAAGTTGGTGCAGGAAGAAAAAGTAGATAGACAAGGAACAACGACGCGCATTGCTCAAAGAGGTGGTCTCATCTGGATCTTATCAGGAGAAGTTTATAATCTGCCACCAGGTGCAGAAGCAGTAGTCAAAAATGCTACCCAAATTAGTCTGAATAGTGTAATTGCTGAGACTAAGTTGGTAACAGAGCATGGTGGTGTGGTACGAATTCCTTCTACGGAAAAAGATCAAAATATCTTGAGTGGAGGACCTCAACAGCAAACAACGGATGAGTCTGGAGAGTCCATTACTATGGATAACGTTCCTACTCAACTGGCAGTGCATACGAACACACAAAATCATCTACCTCGTGAAATTGAAGTCATTACTGCAAGTGTGCGACTAGACCAGGCAAAAGTTAGGATGGAGACCATTGCTAACCGAGACCAGTATATCATTGAAGCTCAAAATCATCAACGATTTGCTTTGAAAGTTACTCCTGGTAGTAAGGTTGGCAACCACGAAGTTATTGCTGAACTTTTAGAAGACAATTATAAAACTACTACAGGTGGCATCATTAAATATGCCGGAGTAGAAGTTCTCAAGCGTGGTAAGGCTAAACAAGGCTACGAAGTGACAAAAGGTGGTACATTGTTATGGATTCCTGAAGAATGCCACGAAATTAATAAAGATATATCTTTGCTATTGGTAGAAGATGGTCAATATGTAGAAGCAGGCACAGAGATAGTTAAGGATATTTTCTGTCAGTCTAATGGAGTTGTAGAAGTACACCAAAAAAATGACATTCTCAGGGAAGTGGTAATTAAACCAGGTGAACTACATAGTGGGGATTATGAAGCAGAATTAGGGGATTTAAGTCTAATCAATGGTCAGATTGCCATGCCAGGAAAGGAAGTGGTGCCAGGATTAGCAGTTTCTGAGTTAAAGTATATTGAATATGTAGAAACTCCAGAAAACCCTGGATTATTATTACGACCTGTGACGGAATTCCATGTGCCTGACGATCCTGGCGTTCCTTCTCAGAAATCAATTAATTCTTCTATTGAGTTAAGGGCAATACAACGCATTCCTTTTAAAGATGGGGAACGAGTTAAATCTGTAGAAGGTGTAGAATTACTACGAACTCAGTTAGTATTGGAGATAGGAGAAGAAGCTCCTCAATTAGCTGCTGATATTGAGTTATCACCAGATCCAAAGGAAGAGGGAGTAATGCGTTTGCAGTTGGTGATTTTAGAATCTTTGGTAATTCGTCGCGATGTAACGGCAGATACAACTCATGGTAGTACAAGTACCGAACTTTTGGTGAAAGACCGGGATGTAATAGAAGCTGGAGCAGTGGTTGCTCGCACGGAAATTTTATCCAAGGAAGCTGGTGAGGTACGTGGTATTAAAGAAGGTTCGGAAGCTATTCGTCGTATTTTGATAGTCAGAGATGCTGACTTAATTAAAATACCAGTTAATACTTTGCCATCTGTAGCTCAAGGGGATTTATTAGTTGCTGGTACAGAAATTGCTCCTGGAGTAATTCTCCGACAGTCAGGTATGGTTTCTAAAATTCAGAAAACAGTAGCAGATAATGGTGCAGAAAGTTATCAAATTATGTTACGTCAAGGCCGACCTTATCGTGTTTCAGCAGGGGCGATACTGCTGACCATGGATGGAGATTTGGTACAACGAGGGGATAATTTAGTACTGTTGGTATTTGAGCGGGCTAAGACTGGGGATATTATTCAGGGTTTACCTCGAATTGAGGAATTATTGGAGGCACGTAAACCAAAAGAATCTTGTCTTTTAGTGAAGTATCCTGGTCAAGCTCAGGTTAAGGCTAATGACGATAGTGTGGAGGCTAGCGTGGTTTCGCCTGACGGAACAATTACAGATTATCCCATCGGCCCTGGGCAGAATGTGATTGTTTCTGATGGACAAAATGTAAATGTGGGTGAATCACTCACAGATGGACCTCAAAACCCCCATGAAATTCTGGAAATTTTCTTCAACTATTACCGCGACCATGAAAGCATTTATGAGGCTTGTTTGAGGAGTTTTGAGGCTTGTCAGAAGTTTTTGGTAGATCAAGTGCAGGCGGTTTATCAATCTCAGGGTATAGATATTTCTGATAAACATATTGAGGTAATTGTGCGTCAGATGACTGCTAAGGTCAAGATTGATGATGGTGGTGATACTACTATGTTGCCTGGAGAGTTGATAGAGTTACGACAAGTGGAGCAGGTGAATGAGGCTATGTCTATTACTGGTGGGGCAACAGCTCAGTATACGCCAGTGTTGTTAGGAATTACAAAAGCTTCTTTGAATACAGATAGTTTTATTTCCGCAGCTAGTTTCCAAGAGACTACAAGGGTATTAACGGAGGCGGCTATTGAAGGTAAGTCAGATTGGTTAAGGGGATTGAAGGAAAACGTGATTATTGGGCGTTTGATTCCTGCTGGTACTGGTTTTAATGCTTATGAAGATGCTCTGAGTGCAGAGATTAGTCGTTTGGAACAAAATTGGGATGAGGATGTGGATATTATTGAGGAGGATAATTTACAAAGTGTGGTCTTAGACGATCAAACAGCACGGTCATTAGAATTGGAAAGTAATCTGAATTTATCACCTATGAATTCACCTATGAATAATAATTTTGGAGATTCTCAAGACATATCTAAAGAGCCAAATCAATTGATAGATGATAGTATGTCTGATTTTCCTGCAATTCTAAGTAATAGTGAATCAGTTTTAGATGATTCTGATTTTGTTCCAGATCCTTTTGATTCTGATTTTCCTAGCGATCTAGAAGATGACTTAATTGATGATGATGATGATGACGATAGTGATGATGGTTTTGATGATTTTGATGAAAACACTCCACCAGATTTAATGTAGGAGTTATTTCAGTTATCAGTATCTCCTTTTGCCCCCCGAGCAAGCCAATTTTGGGGGGAACAAAACTCTAAAAGTCCCCCAATTTTGCGGGATTTAGGGGCCGCGTGATGAGCAAATAGAGGATGTTTGAAAAGTTTTCTAGGCGTTGCTGATTCTGGGTATGATTTGATAATTTTATATTTTGGATTTTGTAT
>NZ_CEZPJD010000014.1:29086-30641 GCF_983059655.1 Okeania sp. | reverse complement strand
AACCCTAATTATTAATTATTAATTATTAATTATTAATTATTAATTATTAATTATTGAAAGGTGCTAATATATATTGCTATTTAATATGCTTTCAGAAGAAGAGAAAGTACAACTTTCTATAGTTGTTCCTTGTTACAACGAGGAAGCAAATATCGATCATTTATTTGAGCGGCTAATATTAGTGCTAGAGCCTCTAGACATGACTTATGAAATAATATGTATTAATGATGGTAGTAAAGATAATACTCTAAAGTTATTAGTAGAATATCATCAACACAATCCCTCAATTAAAGTAGTAAATTTTTCTCGTAACTTTGGTAAAGAAATTGCGATAACAGCAGGTATTGACTATGCATTGGGCGATGCAGTTATACCCATAGATGCCGATCTACAAGACCCACCAGAATTAATTGTGGAAATGATAGCCAAATGGCGAGAGGGATATGATGTGGTCTACGCAACTAGGCGATCGCGTCAAGGAGAAAGTTGGCTCAAACAATTCACGGCCCAAAAATTCTATCGTACAATTCAACGTTTGACGCCTGTAGAAATTCCGCCTGATACTGGGGACTTCAGATTAATGGACCGAAAAGTTGTAGAAGCTCTTAAAAAGTTACCAGAAACTAACCGTTTTATGAAGGGTTTATTTTCCTGGGTAGGTTATCAACAAACTTCGATATTATATGACCGAGGTCTTCGTTTCAAAGGTGAAACAAAATGGAATTATTGGCAACTCTGGAATTTAGCAATTGAAGGTATTACTGCTTTTAGTTCAATACCTCTAAAAATTTGGAGTTATATTGGGATATCAATTTCTTTAATTTCATTTATTTATGCTAGCTTTTTAGTGATTCGGACTTTGATATTTGGAATTGATGTTCCTGGTTATGCTTCATTAATAGTAGCGATATTATTTTTAGGTGGAATGCAGTTATTATCTCTAGGAATTTTGGGTGAATATTTAGGTCGTGTTCACGAAGAAGTGAAGAGAAGACCTCTTTATTTAGTCAGGGAAAGTTATGGATTTGAAAATCAGATTACTAGGAGTGAATAATCTCAAAGTTTTTGTCATTAAATTAGGGTTTGCTGAAAAATTCTTTTGGCAGGTGTAGGAGTCAGGAGTAATGGGAAATTGAGAGGAGGTAGTCGGATATATTTATCCCTTTATTTTTTTGCCGTAGTGAGGCTTTAATCCTAACTTTTTGGTCGCTCAAACTTAAAAAGTTGCACTTTTTTTTCGTTCTAAAAAGGCTAAAACATTGTAAATGCTCTTATATTTAATCAACAAGCCATAAATAAAAATACTAAAGCAGTAATTTTGGCTCGGAGTAGAGACTTGATTTTTAATTTTAAAACTGGTATTTTTCTCCTGACAATCATTTGTATACTTGCAACTGTAACAGCAGCTTGTTTATTAACTGGTTTTGCTCCAGAACAAATTCAAACTTAGACGAAAATAACTTTACTTTGGGTGTATATCATATTTGCAAAAATACTTTTTTCCTATATATTTCCTATTTCCTATTCCCTATTCCCTATTCCCTGTTCCCTGTTC
>NZ_CEZPJD010000014.1:0-28986 GCF_983059655.1 Okeania sp. | reverse complement strand
AAAAATCCAGAACCTCGAATCAAAACGAAACAAATTTCTCCCAGAAAAGGCTTGATTAAATAGCGCTCTAATTTTAATTCAGTAGTTGGCTCTAAATTAGATTTGCTGGCTTTTAATTTGATTTTAGCTAAAAATTTAATTACTGGATTTAAAATTCGTGGATGAACACTAAAAATAACTAGGCAAAAACACAGAGCTTGCAAAAATAAACTTTCTTGAGTGGAACCAACTAAAGCGATACCTAAAGCTGCAGCCGCCATTAAAAGTGGTTCTATTAACACACTTAAAATTGCAATTTCAACAGGTACTCCTACTTTTTTTGTTGCATTAATTCGACCATAAAAATGCCAGATATTTCCAGGCAAATACTTAGCAATATTTGTCAGTAGATATACTCTAATTGCCCAGCGTAAATTAACTTTTTGATGAAACTCTTTAATAATCCAAAACCAGACAACTGCTGACCATACATGAGCCATTGTTGTAACGATCAAAGCAGCTCCTAAACTTACCCAGCCAGAATCACTAATCCTAATTTCCAGCACTTGTTCCCAGTTGTCTTTGAGAGTTTTAGCTAGAAAAAATAGAGTTAATCCTAAAATAATCCACCGCAAATAAGGTTTAATGATCGACAAAACTTTTTTCATAAAGTACAAAAATAACTCAGTTGATAAATGTTAACTCTTTGCCTTTCCTCTCTAAACTGTGTCAGTATTCAGCATAATCATTTTTTATCTAACTTAGGAATTAGCAATAATATATTTGCATTTCCAATAATTTCCTGTGATTCAATTGTAAATTGTTCTGCAAATACAGACTTAAAAATGTTCATATCTCCTCCATAATAGATAAACCATATACGTGAGTATGTAGGAGGTAGACTTACAACCCAATTTTTCAAATAGTTTGGAAGATTTGATTTATCTGTTTTTTCCCTTTTATCCACATATATAGGTGCAGAACCTCGATAATAGTAAGCTAGAGGAAAAGAACCGCCATTTATAGGGAAAGAATTACCATGAAATGTAGAGTACATGATTATGTCACCTTCTCTATCTTGACTTTCAATCAATTGTGCTACTGGTCTGTAGTGGTCTAATGCTCCCATGTATCTTTGCGAGCTTGTATAATAAGTTATCAAGCCTAAACTAACGGCCAACATATATATTACAGCCAGCACTACTCCAATTATTTTTTGCCAATCCAAAATCTTAAAAAAGCCAATTGCCAACAGTAATATAAAGTATGGCTGAGAAATGATTAGGTAACGACTATTCCAGATCGAGTAGAATACATTAGAAAAAACAAAAATAGATGCAGCAGGTATAATTCCCCATGAAGCTACCCATACAACTTCCTGAGTAAGAGGTTTTTTGATAATTGCAGCCAGAATAACTACAGCAACAATTAAAGTTACAACTTGAATCAATAATTGTGTATAAGGTGGTGCTGGAGGGTGAGCAAACACAGTCATTATTCTTAACTCTCGGAAGATTTCTTTTACACCAGGAATTGGTAAAATCACTCGATGTGAGCCTGAATAACTTTTCACAGAAATAGCTACAGGAATACTAGCAACAATGATTGTTAAATATAGAACTAGATAACTGATTAATCTAGAAATTTTAAACTTAAACTTAAGCAATAAAATCAGAATATCTGGCACCAAAAAGGCTGCATTTAAAGGTGTAGTGTAAAAGGATAAAATTCTACCTAAAACCCATATAAATCGTGGAAGTTTTTTATCTGGTTGCTTCAGAGAATGTGCAAGACCAAGACAGCCACAAAGCCCTAGGCAAACACTCATTGTATAGTATCTAATTTCTTGAGCATGATTGATAAATAATGGAGAAATAGTGAGTAAAAATGCTGCAATAATACCAACTTTTTTACTAAAAAAGTCATTGCCTAATCTATAAATTATATATACAGATAACAATGCAAAAATAATAGCTGGAACTCTCAACCATACTTCATTATCAGAAATGTTAATCCATAGATTTAAAAGAGCATAGTAGAGTAGCCTACCCTTATTAAAAGCCATCCGCATCCCATCCCTAATACTGAAAAATTCATCTATCCATAGACCTCGATAATTTATTCTGTAAAAGTACAAACAACACGCTAAAATAAGAATCAATAAAATAGGGAACCATTCCTTTTTTTTGATAGGATCAATCAACCTCTGAAAAGCACTTAACATAAGCTATATTTCCTGGCTGCAAAAATTAGGTTATATAATTTATTAAAAAGTATGTTACTTTTGTCCTGTAGAAGCCCTCACCAACTGATTAATATTGTTAGTATATATACTTGATAGTGATAAGTAGGTAGACATGAAAAATCTTAACTACATTAAGATTTGTATACTAACTCCAAGGTCCTCCAAAAAATTGAGTTTAGAGGTTTTTTACATTTTTTTACATAGGGAAAAATTTTAATGCCTACTTACTTAGACTTAAATTAAACTCGATCAAACAATAGGATAATTAATAATGAGTAACCACCTATCTACTCCAGAGATGGGGCTACATAAAAGCGCTCCTACTCAACTAGATTTATCTATAGTTACACCTATTTATAATGAAGTCGATAGTATTCCCCAATTACTAGAAAAAATTTCCACTGCTTTGACAGAAAATAAACTTACTTATGAAATTATCTGTGTAGATGATGGTTCTCAGGATGGTTCGACAAAACTACTAACAGAATTAGCTCAAAAACGTACAGATTTAAAAGCAGTAATTCTCCGCCGAAATTATGGGCAAACTGCAGCTATGGCAGCTGGGTTTAAGTATGCTACGGGCAAAATAGTTGTGACTTTGGATGGAGATTTACAAAACGATCCGGCTGATATTCCACTATTATTATCTAAGCTAGATGAAGGTTATGATTTAGTGAGTGGATGGCGAAAAAATAGGCAGGATGATGCTGTGACAAGACTACTTCCTTCTAAAATTGCTAACTGGATAATTGGTAAAGTTACAGGGGTAAATTTACATGATTATGGTTGTTCCTTAAAAGCTTATCGTTTGGAATTAATTACTGATATGAATCTCTATGGTGAATTACATCGATTTTTACCAGCTTTAGCTTTTATTGAAGGGGCAAGAATTGCAGAAATACCTGTCAAACATTATGCTCGTCGCTATGGTCAAAGTAAGTATGGTTTAGGGCGAACTTTTCGAGTTGTGATGGATTTATTAACAGTATTTTTTATGAAAAAATTCCTCACTAGACCGATGCACGTTTTTGGAATGTTGGGCTTGATTTCTGGAGGTTTAGGCTTACTTTTTGGGATTTATTTAACTATCTTAAAATTTGGCTTTAATGAAGAGATTGGCGATCGCCCTCTACTAATTTTAGTTGTTGTCTTATTACTTACAGGTTTACAATTATTTAGTTTTGGTTTATTGGCAGAGTTACTGATGCGAACTTATCACGAATCTCAAGAACGACCTATTTATCGAGTTAGAGAAATTGTTGGTAGAAATTAACAGAAGAAGGAAGAAGGAAGAAGGAAGAAAAAAGGCGTTTAGGTGTTGCTGAATAAATGTATGAAATTCAATTAGGGTTTGCTAATTAAATATCAAAGCATTGACTGATATTTGTTTTAGGCTTTTTATGTCTTGAAAAAGTATGAGCTTTTCAGCAAGCTTAAGTTAAAAAAATGAGTATTTTAGGCAAGAGTTGGGCAGAAAAATCAAGGGACAATTATTACTTCTACCTTCTCTAAATTCCCATTTTTCCTGTCTCCTATCTCCTACCTCTACTAAAAGACTTTTTCAGTAAACCCTAATTACTAATTACTAAGGATTATTGATAAGTAGAAAAATCAATATATCCTTCCTTGTCAAATGAATACCACATTTTCACATCAGCAGTTGGATTAAGAGGCCAATTATTCGCAAAACGTTCTACTAAATCTGGATTACTAATAAAAGGTCGCCCAAAAGCAATTAAGTCCCCATTTCCAGCTTTAATTGCTGTTTCAGCAGTTTCTTGAGTATATCCACAATTTCCTATAAGAGTGTTGGAAAACACCTCTCGAAACTCAGCCAAAGCCATCGGTTCACCTAATTCGTGATAACCAAAAGCTAAACCATCCATTACATGAAGATAAGTTAACCCGTAATTATTTAACTGTTGCGCAACATAAATAAAATTTTCCCGAAAATCTGACGAACCCATATCGTTAAAATTACCATTAGGACTAATTCTTGCCCCAACTCTATTAGCAGGCCAGACAGTTAAAATAGACTCTACAATTTCTTTGAGAAACTGAAATCTGTTTTCCAAACTACCACCATAGCGATCGCTCCGATGATTGGTTTTTGACTGTAGAAATTCGTCAATCAAATAACCATTTGCTCCATGAATTTCTACTCCATCAAAACCAGCAAACTTTGCACGTTCGGCAGCCAAACGATAATTTTCTACAATTCCTGGAATCTCTTCTGTTTTTAGAGCGCGAGGAGTTTCTAATGGTTGTTTGCCAATGGGAGTATGAATGTATTCTTGATTCAACCGAATGGCAGAGGGAGCTACTGGCAATTGACCATTTTCGTGAAAGCTACTATGAGAAGCTCGTCCACAGTGCCAAAGTTGAAGGAACATAGGAGTGCCTTTACTATGGACGGCATCTACAATTTGTTTCCAAGCTTCTGTCTGTTCGTCTGAGTAAATGCCTGGAGAATTGAGCCAACCATTAGCTTGTTTGGAAATGACAGTTGCCTCTGAAATGATTAAGCCTGCCCCAGCTCGTTGAGCATAATATTCGGCCATCATAGCATTGGGCATTCGTTCTGTGCCTGCTCGCGATCTAGTCATTGGAGCCATGACAACTCGGTTTTTTAGGGTTAAGTCTCCCATTGTCAAGGGAGTTAGTAGGGTTTGTGAATCTGTTTGAGTAGTCATTTTTTATTGACCAGTTTCTAGGGTGATAATTTGATATTCATCAGTTTATTTTACCTGGAATTCAACATAAATTGAGGCGATCAAAAAATTATAATTTAAGTGATATTTAACTATCTATAGCCATAGCTATAGGTTGAGGATTAAATAATTTTGCTTAGTTAAGAGCAAGATTATTTCATTAATTGATAATTGATAATTACCTCGGGTTTTAACCGTTACGGAATTGAATATAAGGAAATATTATTTTTTCTCTTGGTGGATTGGATATAGTTAGGAAACCCATGCATCCCACCCGACGGGAAGCTCCGAATATCGACCGCTTTTTTCCCCTTGGTTGGCTTCAAAAGGCGAATTATTTAATTATTAATTATTCGGTAAATATTCAGCATTCAGCAGTCAGGTATCAGTTTGATTAGAGCTTGAATTAGTATGGGTTAAAAAGTCAAAAAGGAAAGGTGCCGAAATATCAAAAGCTTAAAATTCAGACAATTTCAGATTTTCTTCTCTCCTAGATAACTAAAGCCTTCTTCTCTCCTAGATAACTAAATCTTCCTTCCTTCTTCCTTCTGAATTGCTATTTTTTTTTAACAATTCCCGATTGATTTTACCCTGAGAATTACGAGGTAAATTTTCAACTTTAACCCAAGATTTAGGCTGCTTAAACTTACTCAATTTTCCATTAATTGCAACCAGAAACTTTTCTACAGAAACTTCTAATTCATCAGTAACATAAACAGCAGTCACAATTTCACCCCAATATTTATCTGGTAAACCTATTACACAAACATCAGTAACTAATCCAGTTGCCAAAATAGCTGCTTCTACTTCTGCCGGAAAAACATTTTCCCCACCAGTAATAATTTTTTGACTACGACGACCTACTATATTTAAGTAATTTTGGTTATCCAAAAATCCTAAATCATCTGTCGCAAAACTTTCAGAAGGATTAAATAAGTTAGGATAATACCCTAAAGCTAAAGAATTAGCTCTGATGTTAATAATCCCAATTTGATTTTTACCTAATATCTCCCTCTTTTCACTTGTAATCATAATTTCTGCGTGGGGTAAAATTTGACCGTTGCTATTATTTCCTGCCAAAAAATCTTTGGGTTTAAGAGTAGCAACTTGAGCAGCAGTTTCAGTCATTCCGTAAGTAGGTGCTAATTTAATTTGATATTTTCTGGCTACATCAAATAATTCTTGCCAAGCAGGTGCGCCACCTAAAAGCACTGTCTGAAAATTAGATAACCATTTTGCTGTTTCTGAATTTTGTATCAGCTTTTGTAACTGAGTTGGTACTAGGGAAATAAAAAATTTATTGGGATTAATATTCCATTCCTTTTTGTCGAAAATTTCTTTATATGATGGCAAAATTACTAAATTTCCTCCAGTAATAAAGGAGCGCATGAATTGCATTAAGCCACTGACGTGATATAAGGGTAAAACACAAAATGAGTTAATTTTTTGTACTTGGAAATATTTTTGGAAACCTTCCACTGATGCTATTAATGTTTTCCATGTGTGAATGGTAAATTTAACTTTTCCAGATGAGCCACCAGTAGGAATCATAATCAAATTTTTCTGAAAAAGTTCCTTGGTATTATTATTAGTATGTATTGGTTTTAGGGAAATTATATTTTGAGGAGATACATCATTTTTGTATATATCTGCTCCTAGAAAATTTTCGTCGAGAGTATTTCCAAAAATTATGTCTGGTTGTGCTAATTCTAATACTTGTTCCCATTCTTGTTTACCCCAATTTGGATTACATAGAAAGACTTGAAAACCAGTAGCAACGGCAGCAACAAAACTGGTAACAAATTCTGTGGGTTTTGATTCTGATATAAATATCTTTGGTGGAGATTCTGGGTGAAAATTTTCGTTCAAGTATTCAAACTTTTTTTTACTAATGGAATAGATATCGATACTTTTATTACTAATCAGTCGATCGCTATTTTTACTCAGATAGTTAAAAATTTGGTTCATAAATTGTCTTACCGAATAATTAAGGTTTAAAGCCTTTCTTTTAAAGGAGAAACAGGCGGTCGTTTTGCTGGCGCATAACTACGTTAACGCTACGCGACATGTTTGCGGAGCATTCCGTAGGAAAAAGCGCAGCTTTCCCATAGGGTGGGATGGTGAGGTCCCAGAGCCATATCCAATCGACCAAGAGAGAAAAATTTTTCATGATTAGTCAATCCTATCCGCTTTCAAGGAGAGGTTATTATTAATTATTAATTATTAATTATTAATTATTAATTATTAATTGTTGAACATATTTCTTCTTGCTCATCAAACCAATGGGTAATTCCAAAACCAAAAGCACGATTTTTGAGAATATTTGATTGTAATTCTGTCGCAAGTCGTAGTGCTGATTTTCTACCAACTTTTGTTTCAAAAACTGAAGAAAAAACTACATCAATAGTATGATTTTGACAAAAATTACGGAGTTGCGAAGGTGATCCAAAAATAGCAGGTTTTATCGAAAATATTCCTCGCCAACCCTGTTGATAAGATTGTTGCATTTTACTAAAGTTGGCAACAGATTCATCTAAAGCGATAGGAGTCGAATGTTGATGACTTAATTTCAACATTTCCTCAAATTTATCGACAGATAAAGGTTGTTCTATAAATTCTATTAAATTGAAATTTTCACATATTTCTAACCATTGTTTTGCCTCCTCAAAAGTTAATCCACCATTAGCATCTAATCTGAGATTTGCTTCTTTAGGAAGTGCTTTAGCTAACTGCTGAAAAATTTGTAGTTCGGTTTGAATTTTACTAACTCCTATCTTCCATTTAAAAGTACGATATCCTTCTCGCCATAGTGGCTGCAAAACTTCCAGAGCTGCCTCTCCTTCTGCTAATAAAGCACTGTAAAAATTAGAGCTTTTTAATTCTTCTTTCTGATCTATTTCTCTTTCTCTAAGATTTTCCCAAGCTGACTCAAAACCAAACTTACAAGCAGGTAAATTTTCAGGAATAGATAAAATTGTTTCTACTGTAATTTCTGTTGGTAACTGGTGACAAAAATCTAAAGCTTCCGACAAAGTTTCAGAGCCAAACAAACTTAAAGGAGCAATTTCACCTAAACCTATGTTCCCAGTTTCATTGGTTAGTTGTAAAATAATTCCTTCTCTAATATTCCAGATACCATGGCTGGTTTTGAGAGGTTGTTTAAAATTCCTTTTGTAGAGGGAAAATTTTAGTTGGTAGTACATAATTTTTGAGGAATGTTTTCTTAGAAAAATTTAACCTCCTTATCTCTTTTTTACAAGGTAAGGAGAGATTATATAGCAGTATTAATTAAATTGGACTACATCTATAAAAGTTGATAGTAAATAATTTTTGAGGGAAGATTTTTTTTGAAAAATTTAACCTTTTTGCCTTTTTATGGCAAGGTAAGAATAAAATTTTATAGTAGTGTTTATTAAATTAGGTTACATCTATAAAAGTTGTATTTTTACTGTCTGATTTATTTACCTAAAAATCACAATCATCCTTATATTTTTAATTGATCGGTTAATTTTAAATCTGACTATTGAAAATTACTCGGCAATCAATTATAGGCGTGACATACCTATCTTATTCTTTCTCAAAGGAAAAAAATGCTTACCGAGTTTTTGGCAAAAAAAACACACTAAGAATTTTTATGTATATGACGCTGATGGTAGTAGTTATGTAGAAGAAGCAGACTTACAAAGGTAGGCAAAAAATCTTGCTCAATTGCGAGACTGTCAACTTGGAACATTAGAATTTGAAAATCTTCTTGCTAAGTTTAAGGTAATATGGATAAATTTTTGGCAGCCTACTGATATTAATGGTGATGGAAAAGCTAGTCTTCAGGAATACTTATAAAGTTGTCGAGGTATCTGTTGAAAATTTTCCTAATTTACGAGAAATGCAGGCATCCCATGATGACAAAGCTAATACTATTTTCAGTGTCCTTGATGCGGATAATGATGGAATTATTTCTCCATCTGAATACATACAATTTTGCCTAGCTATTGATTTAGATGAAGAAACTGCTAGATCTGCATTTATAAAATTAGATGAAGGTGGCAAAGGCTATCTTTCACGAGAAGAATATCTTCAACGAAGTCAAGATTTTCATACCGGCAAAAATCCTGATGCTCTCGGCAACTGGCTTTATGGCTCCTATGAAGTTTAGCTTTTTTTGAATGACTTATTTATACTTCATCATGCTCAAAAATTTATCACACCTTCAATCCATTCTCTAGGATTTTCCCAGTGAATATTATGACCAGATTCAGGAATGACTTTCAGATGAGCAACCTGACATAATTCTGCTATTTTTAAATTAATCGCTTGAAATTTATCATCAAATTCTCCCACCATTAATAAAGTAGGAATCTGATGATTTGATAATTTATCCCAGAGAGAAAGTTGATTGCCTGTTCCTAAATTTCGGAGAGACTTTGCTAATTCTAATGGATTATTTTCTAACCGTCTTTCTATGACTTTCTCAAAGTTATTATTTTGCTTCAAAGATTTAAATAATGCTTGACTATACCAATTAGATAAAAATTCTTGAAAATTACTATTTTCTAACTTATCAACTAACTTTAAATCTGATTTACGACGAAGCGATCGCTCAACTTCAGTCTTTAATCCTGGGGATGCTGATTCTAATATTAACTTATTAAATCGAGTGGGAAAATTAATTGCCATATATAAAGCTAATCTGCCACCCATTGAATAACCAAATAAATAAGATTTATCAATTTTTAACTCATCCAATAAATTAATCAATGCTATGGCAGTATTTTCCATATTGTAATACTCATCACTGCCAGTAACTATAGTTTTCCCATGTCCAGGTAAGTCTACTGTTAGACAACAAAAATATTCACATAATTGGGGAATGAAATTGAAAAAATCATTACTACTTCCCATAAATCCATGTAGTAATAAAATAACAGGCTTATTAGTTTTACCTGTTAAATAATAGTTGAGTTGATAATAACGAAATATTTCTGTCAATTTTGTCAAAAAAAAACCCTAGATAGGGCAAGAATAGACTATAGTTTTTTTCAAAGAGCTTTAATTTTTTATTCCCTTTGTTATTTTTCTCTACACTCATTTACTTTTGCATAATTTAAAATCGGTGAAAAGTGATAAAGTTAGAGAAAAAATTTTGAAGTATTCTTTAGATCTGCAATTATTTAAGAACTCTACTCTGCATCATTTCCTGCAAAAGTTAAGTAAACTCCATCACTTTTTTCCTGAATACCAAATATAGATGAAGCTATGCCATTATTTGAGCTTTGAGCTGTTACTTCTTGACCTGTTACTTTTCGCTGTACTGGTGCAGATAGTTCAGGTAGAAGATTTTTCTTTTCTTTTTTCATTATGCTTTCTCCTTTTATCAAGCTAGGTCACTTTTTATTATAGTTTTATTACTTGACTTGTCAACTATTTCTTAATATTTTTTTTAAAATATCTTTAAGTTTTACTCACTTAATAATTGTCATTGTAAGCTAGGTGGGCATAAATAAAGGTTAAAGATAAAAGAACCTAAGAAAAATAACTAGAAAAGCTAAATTGTTACGAGGAAGTAAAGATACATCAAATTAAAATATTTAGATGAAGCAGGATTTTATACGCGGAATTCACCGAGCTAAAGTTATATTCAGAAAGAAGAAAAAAAATAAAACAAAAGAAAAAGAGAAGAAAAATATTAATACCAAACTTTTATGAAGTTACATATAATTAGATGCCTTAAAAGTATCGCTATGCTGAATTTTATGCAGTTAAAATAGGAAAAACTATTTATAAAATCAAACACGAATTACTCTCAGATTATCTGAGGAAAGAACTGAAGAAGCCTACAATAAAATTCAGGGCTATTTTTATTTGATAGATGTTTTTTACCGAAAAATCGTGGGTATGCGCCTCCCCTTTTAAGGGGATAAAAAAATAATTCCGTACTTCAAGCCTCTTACTTTCCTACGGAATGCTCCGCAAACAGCTAGAGGTACTGATAACTGATAACTGATAACTGATAACTGATAACTGAAATGACCCTGGTTTTAACAATAGTATTTGTCTTGAGGCGATCGCTTAAAAATTTGTAGCAACCACTCTATCGAGCATACACTATATATAGTGCCTTTGTGTAAGTTTTATATATTTTATAATAATAAAGTATACCTTTCTTTAAATTATGGAGGCAAATATACCACCATAATTTTCAATTACTTACTCAGACTTAACAAACTTCAGCGCAGCAGAATTCAAACAATAACGCAATCCAGTTGGTGGAGGGCCATCAGGGAAAACATGACCGAGATGAGCATCACAATTACTACAGAGAATTTCTGTTCTTCGCATAAATAAGCTCCAGTCAGCTTCTTCTTTGATATTTTCCTGATTAATAGGTGCCCAATAACTCGGCCAACCTGTGCCAGAATCATATTTCTCTTCGGAACTAAATAAGTCAGCACCACAACAAACACATTTATATATTCCTTTTTCTTTATTGTTGTGATATTCCCCTGTAAATGGTCTTTCAGTTCCCTTTTTTCTAGTTACATTGAACTGTTCTGGTGTAAGTTGTTCTTTCCACTCTTTTTCGCTCTTTTGAACTTTATTAACCATATTTTTAATATTCCTATTCACAGATTACTTTTGAACACAACACCTAATTTTTAAGTGCTATAGACTGTCATGTTTGACTAATTGTAACATATTGTTAAGCTTTCTGAGGATCGTCTTTTTCTTTGGGCATAAAATTATATATAGCAATTCCCAAGAAGAGTGAGGTACAAAATTCGTTGGTTTTAGGGAACAGGGAATAGAAAACAAATAAGATGATGTACCTCATTAGACTGAGAAACGCTATAGAAAATACTGAATTGCTTAAAAAATAAGAGTGATTATGAATCTTAGACAGGGAAACACTTTTCCCATTTTTCCCTGTTACCGAAACCGAAAAATTGTGGTTTAAAGTCTCCTCTTTTAAGGGGATAATAAAGAAAAATTTTCCTTTGAGTCAATCCTATCCGTTTTAAAGAAGAGGTAACTATTAATTATTAATTGTTCCTCATGTCCCATGTGTTAGATAATAAATCCCAAACCAAATAATAATCCACTAAAAAAATGTAGATAAACAGCAATAAATTTACAGTTACTAACTTTTTCTGGTTGGTCGTGATAATTACTAACATGGCGACATAACTGAATAGCAAATGGTAAACCACCAAAACTTAACAGAGTCCAAACTGGGAAAATTCCTAAACCTACAGAGATAGAAATAAGTACAAAAACAATTCCACAAGACCAACTTAATAATTGAGAACCTGCTTTAGTTCCCATTCTCACAATAGGCGATCGCTTCCCTGCCGCTAAGTCATCTTTTACTTGGTGAAAATGAGAACAAAAGAGAATAATAGTAGTAGTAATTCCAATAATTATTGATGCGGTCAAACTTATCATTGACCAACTTTTAGTTTGACTATAATAAGCAGCAGAAATTGCCAAAGGACCGAAAGCAAAAAAACAGAGAATTTCTCCTAAGCCTTGATATCCTAACCTAAAAGGAGGACCTTGATAAATATATCCCAAAAAACAGCACAATAATATTAATCCGATCGTTGTTAAATCTTTTTGCCACCAACTAATTCCTAAAATTCCTAAAATTCCCAACAGTAAAAATAAATTACCCAGGACGAACATCAAAGATTTATTTCCTGTCAAATTTACTAAAGAATGGTGTTTATTTTGATCGATACCTGTTTCTGAGTCAAATACATCATTACTAATATTTTCCCAGGCTAAAATAAAAATTGCTGACGTGATAAATGTTGAAAAAATTGACCAATTAATCGAACTTTTTTCCCAGAAAGCTATTGCAGTTCCCACCCATATAGGCATAATAGCTACACTATACATAGGTGGTTTGATGGCAGCTAGCCATAATTTTTTCTGAGATTGATTTATTGTTTGAAATGTCATCTTAATTTAATAATTAATCTTGAGATTTTGGTAATAGTTATGGGGGTTGATTGTCATATAGTAATTCCCATGCTTATGAGGTACAAAATTCGTAATTTTTAGGAAGTAGGGAATAGAAAAGAAGAAAAACAACTGTACCTCAGTAACTTGAGAAACGCTATAGTTTAATCAGTTGTGACAAACTTCTCAACCCTAAGTATAGATAATGATAAACATACTTCAGAAATATTTTTCCCTCATAACAATTGTTCATCTCTTAACACCTTAACTTCCGAGTTATGCAGAAAACTTAACAAAAAATCATGTAATTTATTTTTCCTTTACATTTGATTCGATTTGGCCTTTCTAGTTGTTCTGAATAATTCTCTATCAGAGAATGTTGAAAGAGGACTCCCGCTAAATCAAAGATTATAGCGGTGAGATGAATTACAAAAACGCAAATTAATTGAGCGGTAGCGAATCCTTTGATCTAGGTTTTTGAGATATTTAATAAGGTTTATAATTAATAATATTGTGTGATATTATTAATAGGTTAGGAAATAAAAAAATCGTCAACGTGATTACTTTAACTTACCAGTATAAACTCAAACCTACAAAACAACAAGAAGCAGAAATTAATCAGATTCTTGATGTTTGTAAAACTGTATATAATTATGCTTTGAGAGAGCGGAAAGACTGGCTAAGTTCAAGAAAATCACTAATTAATAGTTGTTCAATTATTTCTGAATATATTATTCCTGCTGATGCTCCCTACCCTAATTACAATTGTCAAGCTAAAAGTTTAACAGTAGCTAAGAAAACTAATCCTAGATTAAAGTCAGTTTCGGCTAAGAGCCGACATGAAAATTCTCAAGTATTACAACAAGCTTTAAAAACTTTAGATAGAGCATTTGTTGATATGAAAAGTTTAGGTAGAGGTTTTCCTAGATTCAAGAAGAGGATGAGGAGTTTTGTCTTTCCAGCAATGTTAAAAAATTGCTTGGGTAATAACAGATTTAAACTACCTCAGTTAGGTTGGGTTAAATTAAGGCAAAGCAGACTATATCCAGAAAATATGGTAGCTAAACAAGCTAGGATAGTTAAAAAAGCTAGTGTTTATTATTTGATTCTTAGTTTCCAATCATCAGAGTTAGTACCAGATAATCCAGTAGAAAAAAAGTCTTTAGGTATAGATGCAGGAATAGAAAATTTTGTAGCAACTTCTACAGGTCAATTGTTTAAATCACCTAAGTTTTTGCTCTTGTCAACTACGCGAGCTTGCTGCAACGTAGACTTAAAAATAAAACTAAAGAGTCAAGTAATTGGTTAAAGCTTCAGAATAAAATAGCTAGGCTACATGAAAGAATAGCTAAGACTAGACGTGACTGGCATTTTAAATTAGCTCATCAACTTTGTGATTTAGCAGATAATATTTTTGTTGAAGATATTAACTTTACTTCCTGGTCTAAAGGTATTGTCAGAAAGCAATCTCTAGACTCTGGAATAGGTAAGTTTATTAATGAAATATTACCTTATGTTTGTTGGAGTCGAGGTAAGTATTATGCAAAAGTTGATAAGAATTATACATCTCAAGAATGCCCAAATTGTGGTTATGTAAACAAGAAAAACCTTGGGGATAGAAAACATAATTGTAGCAACTGTGGTTGTCAGGTTAATCGTGATGTAGCTGCTGCAAAAGTAATCAGAAATAGAGGATTAATGGCGGTGGGGCACACCGTTAAATAAAAGCGCACCGCCTGCGCTGAGGTTCCCTCAGCGTAAAGACGGAGCAAGAAAGCTTGTGGAGACGGTCTGACGGGGGTACAATTCAGCTTATTTGATTTGTTACCTAGTTAAGAGTCATTAAATCAAGAATCCCTCATTATAATCTTTGATTTAACGGTGGGAGTGTCAAAAAACTAAACCTCAAGCTCTTGGCAATAGCCTGGCGCTAACAATATGTAAAAGTCTCAAAAAGAAAACAGAAAAGAGAAACGCAAAAAAAAGGAGGGAAAAAGATTTAATTTTGACCATAACTATGGGGTCTAATATAAAGAAAGGTGATAATTTTAATTAAAACTAGGGGATAAATTGGGCCTTTTTTAGGAATTGAACAGCCCTACCAATGAATCTCTCTTAATATTCAGTAAAAATTTCCGATTCTTTTTTTCATGCCTGCAATACCTACTTCTGTTAATCTATTTCAAAGTTGCCAAGACCTGCATCAGTTTCTGTTAAATTGTCAACAGACATTAACGGAACAGGTGCAGAAAAAAGTCATTAGTATTTCTGTGGAAATATTACCAGTAGATCCCCTAGCAGTATTGCAGGAAATTTGTGAACCCCATCAACTACATTTTTATCTAGAAAAACAAGTTATTGGAAAAACAAATACTGATAAAAATACCTTAGCGATCGCTGCTGTAGATGCTGCTACCCACTTAACTGTTACGAGTGGGAACCGTTTTTTGCAAGCTCAATCTTTTATTCAGTCATGTCTTAAGAATACAATTGTTTTAGGTGCAACACATTTACCATTTTCAGGTCCTCACTTTTTTTGTAGTTTTACTTTTTTTGAACAAGATTCCCAAATCAATCTAAATATTTCTCAAAATGGTAATTATCAGGAGAAACTATCTATAAATTCTCACTTTCCTTCTGCAACTATATTTTTGCCACGATGGCAAATAACTCAGAAAAATAATTGCTATACATTTGTTATAAATACAGTTCTAACTACTTCAATAAATATTAAAAATATTTCCCAGATAATTTGGCAGAAATACCAGCAAATTACTCAAATAAATAATAGTTCTTTATCAAGTTTAATCAAGTCTCGCGGAAATCTTCGGAAAATTAATCCCAATCATTTACAGGACTTTAAAAAATCAGTAGCTTCCGCTCTAGATTTGATTAACTCAAATTCTTTAAAAAAAATAGTTTTAGCCCACGCCATAGACATATATTCTCAAACCCCTGTTAACTTAATTCAGTCTTTAAATAACTTACGATTCATTTATCCAGACTGCTATGTATTTTCTACCAGTAATGGCAAAGGTCAAAACTTCATAGGTGCAAGTCCGGAAAGGTTAATTAGTATTAATAATAACCAATTAATTACAGACGCTTTAGCAGGTTCAGCACCCAGAGGTAAAACCTCCACTCAAGACGTCAAATTAGCCAAGAATTTATTATGCAGTGAAAAAGATTTACGAGAACATCAATTTGTCATAGATTTTATTATTAAACATCTCCAAGATTTAGGATTAAATCCTCATTACCCACCTCAACCCCATCTACTACAATTGTCAAATATTCAGCATTTATGGACACCAATTACAGCAGAAATTTCCCAAAATATTCATCTATTAGAAATCCTAGCAGAACTACATCCCACCCCAGCAGTAGCAGGAGTTCCGAGAGATACTGCTCAACAACAAATACATAATTTTGAAACTTTCGAGCGATCGCTTTATGCAGCACCTATAGGTTGGATAGACTATCAAGGAAATGGGGAATTTATTGTAGGTATTAGGTCAGCATTAATAGACGGAGAGCGTACCAGACTTTTTGCAGGTGCAGGCATAGTTATTGGTTCAAAACCAGAGAAAGAATTAGCAGAAGTTCAACTAAAACTTCAGACTTTATTAAAAGCTTTAGTTTGAAGTGGCAGGGAACAGGGAACAGGGAACAGGGAACAGGGAACAGGGAACAGTGTTCAATAATTGATAATTGATAATGAATAATTGATAATTACCTCTCCCTAAAAAGGAAAATTTTTTCTTTCTTGGTCGATTGGATATGGTTAGGAAACCCATCCATCCCTCGACCGCTTGTTTCCCCTTTAAAGGAGAGGGTTTAAACCTTAATTATTCGGTAAAAGCTTTTCTCTGTTTCAGAGGTTGTCTGAGAAGTCCCTTATGCCACATCTAAGCCCCCTAAATCACCCAATTTTGGGGGACTTAAAGATAGCAAATTGAATCTTGTTCCCCATTCAACAAAAAGCGAAGCAACATCTGGCTTCCCCCTTTCCAAGGGGGACGGGAGGGGGATTAACTTTGTTGGCTTGCTCGGGGGGCAAAATTCAGTATCAAAAAACTTTTTAGATATTCTCTCAGGTTTATTATCAATCTCTGTCCTAACCAACTCTTTCCTTGCTATAAATAGAATAATTGTATTTATTTAGTAAGTCATACTATGAACAATTTATTTGATAATTTAGCAAATCAAGATAGCAGTATTAATGATAATTTTGGTTTACTTAACAATGATGACTTATCCTCAACTATGGAAAAGGGGGGAGGAGGAAGGAGGAAGGAAAAAAATAACTTAATTCAACCTCAAATATTTATGGAGTTTGGAGGTTTTGGAGTCTCGTTATAAGAGGGTTTGGAGACCAAACCCCTACGTTTCCAATTTAACTTTCTTGATGACTGACAAATGATTGAAACTAAACCCAAAATTTACACCTTTGTTGAATATTCGCAATACCAAGATAGTACGGATAATAAATATGAATTAGTGAATGGAGAACTTATATCTTTGACACCTCCTAGTGGAATTCATGCTTTAATTTTGACTTTTTTATTTCAGGAATTTTATCGAGAAATTATCAGAATAAATGCCCCTTGGCAAGTAATGCCAGGAAATATCGGCATTAGAACAGCTATTAATAAATCTCGCATTCCCGATTTAACAATTATTACTACCGAACAAACAGAATTACTCAAAAATATGACTACTGCTATTTTAGATTCTGCTCCTATTTTAGCAGTAGAAATTGTCAGTCCTGGTAATAGAGATGATGATTATCGTTTTAAGCGATCGGAATATGCTGTTAGAGAAATTCCTGAATATTGGATAGTTGATTATGAGGCACAAAAAATATCTGTGTTGACTTTGGTAAATGGGTTTTATGAAGCAGAAGAATTTAGCGATCGGGATGTAATTATTTCTGGTATTTTTTCAGAGTTACAATTAACAGTAGATAAAATTTTATCTGTTTAGTTTAAGAGTGGGTTGGGTTATGATTAAAATATCTCACTGGCAATGGCAGATAATGTAGGTTGGATTTCGTTCATAAACCCAACATTTAGATAAGATTTGCATCTAATTTGGAAAAATTTCCTATTACTCAGATTGCTAAATTGATAATTAGAGGAAAAAAGATGTAGATAAATTTCTCCCTAGATAATCTAGGTTAGATTGAGGAATCTTAAATGGAGGCGATCGCCTAGATAAATCTAGCATTAGAAAAGTAATCTATCAGAAACTAAGATTGCTTTGGTGATACTTTTAATAATACTCATAAATTCTGCGGAAATATTCCTCCAGATAATTTAGGTGGGGTTGAGGAACAAAACCCAACATTTATTAAACTTTTTGAAACTACTAAAAATTTCAATAATAATCATAAACTAAGATTGTTTAGGGAGTACTTTCAATAATAATCATAAATTCTGCGGAAATATTCCTCCAGATAATGTAGGTTGGGTTGAGGAACAAAACCCAACATTAAGAAGCTCAACAACTAAAAAACTGATAACTGATAACTGAAAAGGAAACCCAACATTTATCAAACTTTTTGACAACTGATAACTGATAACTGATAACTGAAATGACCATAGGAAAAAAATTGATAATTATTAGGAGAAACAAATTATGCCTGTACCTTTACTTCCATTTGCTCTTACTGCTGGAGTTTCTGTATGGAATAGTTGCGTTCATGCCTTTAATGCTGCCTCCGGTAGAACTATGCAAAAAAATTTAGAAGGGCAACGACTTGTTCATCAAAAAGAATTACAAGAAAAACAAAAAGTGGCTCAACTTGAGATTGAATATATGCGTACTATGTCTCAGATTAAGTTGCAGCAAAATAATCAACAGTTTCAACTAGACTTACAACAAAATAATCAAGAATTTCAACGAGAATTAGAAATTGCTCGTCAAGAATTTCAAGCCAAAATAGTCGAATACCAATGCCAAGAAAATCGGAAACTCCAAGAATTTATCAAAGCAGTGGATATGCAAATAGCCAAAAGTAATCAAGAATTTCAAGCATGGCTATTTCAACAACAAAAACAACTACAAATTGAACTAGCTCAATATAACCGAGACACTCAGTTTTTTATCGCAGCATATCAACGAGAAGCTGCCCTAGAGCTTGCAGCATATCAACGAAAAAGCACCCAAGAAATCAAAGAATTAGATAACTGGCCACTCAAAAATTATCCCTGGCAAATTCTTGAATATCATCAAGGCAGAAATCCTATTCCTATACAAATAATTCTTGCACCTCCAGAAATAGACTATGACCGTTTTGAACATTTAAATAAAACTTCTACTTCTGGATTTCCTAAAGTAGAAAAACGTCTTTCTCAACACTTACGAAATTTCCTGGAAAAATACTATCCTCTGGAAAATGAACGACGACCAACAGAATTAATAGACCGTGCTTGGGATAGTAACCGTTTTGCCGGAGGTAGTGCAGTTAAATCCATATTTAGTCGCTTAAAATCTGAACCCATACTATTAATAGAATCAGAGGTAGATGGAGATTTGATTAATATTAAAGTTGCCTATTGGGGTGGCGGACAAGAAATTTCTCCTTTACACAAAACTATGATTCGCCATCTACATTATCCGAACATTCTCTACGAATTTGCTATTCAACGTGCCTTACATTGGGAAACGAATGTTAAACAGAAACTTTTGGCAAAAGGCAAAACAGAACAAGAGATAAATCAAAGATGTGGTGGAGATAATTCTTTAAACCTGAACATTTATAGAGAAAATCAAGAATTAGCAGCAGATGGAATAGAAATCGAATGTCACTACAAAACTAATAGCGAAGATTTTGGCAAATTATCCGCTTTGTTAGGAGCATATCATAATATTATTGCTGCTCTATTTACGGACATTCATTATTTAATTCACACTAACTTATCGCCCAAGTTGCCAGAATTATTGCCAGAGTTAGAAACAGAATTTTCTGTAGATCGACGTTTGGCAGATGACTTGTTTCAAATGGTAGTTGAAAGTTATATTGGTAGTCTCAGAGCAATGGAAAAAGACCGCTCGGAATTAGTACCAGGATTTGCTGCGGATATTGCCCTTGGTTTGACTGGTTTATCGAATCCTACTTTCGCAGAACAAATGTTAGATTTTTCCTTGGAGTCTTGGCTAAATTCCCGTTATCTTTCTGTGGAGAATGGTAGAGAAAAGTTTGACATGGTGGCTGAAAATTTACTGCCTCTGGATCGGGAGTTTGTTACTAAGGTTAATCGCTGTTTGGTTGGTTTGGCTAAAGAGAAAAAGTTGAGCGTAATAAATTCTTGTTACCAGCGGGCAATTGAGAAATTTAATCTGGAAAAATATCAGGAGGCAATTATTGATTTTGGCTACGTTATAGATTTGAATTCTAAATTTACTGATGGTTATTATCGGCGAGGTTTGGCTTACATTCAGTTGGCAAATTATCGAGAGGCAGTTGATGATTTGACTCAGGTTATTAGGTTAGATGCTAGTCACGCTCCGGCATATAATTATCGGGGGAATTCCTACTATAAATTGGGAAAATATCAGCAGGCGGTTGATGATTATGACCGGGCGATAAATTTGGGTTTAAATGAGGCAGTGAAAAATCGAGATATTGTTCTGGGTGTTTGGCAGGAAATTAAACGTCAGGCGGAGTGGGAAGAAAGGAAAAGGCAAAAAAGGGAAAGGCAAGAAAGGGAAAGGCAAGAAAGAGAAGAAAACGACGTTATAGAGGTAGGATTTACAGAGCTAAAAGAAAACGATTTTATAGAGGTAGAATTTATGGAGCTATAAGAAAACGACGTTATAGACCCAGACTTTGACTAGAAATTTTCTGTAGGTGAAGGCTGAAAGACAAGGGAAGGCAAGAAAGAGAGGCTGAGGAAAAAAGGCAGCGGGAGTCGAAAGGGGAACTTTTTACTTTTGAAGTAGTTACTGTCAACAACTCTGGCAAAATTATTAATCGTACCCAGGGAAGTGCCAGGCAAAAAATTGAAGACTTCGGTAATGAGATTAAATTAGAAATGGTTTATATTCCTGGGGGAAGTTTTCTCATGGGGTCGCCAGAAAATGAGGCGGGAAGGGAAAGTTCTGAAAGTCCGCAACATCAAGTAAGTCTCCAACCTTTTTATATGAGCAAATATCCTATTACTCAAAACCAGTACCAAGCCATGATGGGAAATAATCCTTCGCATTTTAAAAGAGGAAGTCGCCCAGTAGAACAGGTTAGGTGGCATAACGCCATAGAGTTTTGTCAAAAGCTATCTGAGAAAACTGGGAAAATTTACACCCTGCCCAGTGAGAGTCAGTGGGAATATGCCTGTCGTGCCGGGACAACTACTCCTTTCTATTTTGGAGAAACTATAACGTCTGAGTTAGTTAACTATGATGGTAATCATCCTTATGGCAATGCTCCTAAAGGAAAATATCGGCAAGAAACAACAGATGTAGGAAGTTTTCCTCCCAATGCCTTTGGTTTATACGATATGCACGGCAATGTCTGGGAATGGTGTCTGGATGTTTGGCATGGTAATTATAACGGAGCGCCTACCGATGGAAGTGCTTGGGAAAGTGGGGGAGATAGTAATAGAAGACTGCTCCGTGGCGGTAGCTGGAGCTTCAATTCTAGGATTTGCCGTTGCGCCAGGCGTTACTACACTTATGCGGGGTACCTCAACAACGGTGGGGGTTTTCGGATTGTCTTGCTTTCCTAAATCCATCGGTGCATCCGTGGCCATATCCAACTTGATTCGGCAAGGGGTCTCCCGTTATAACCTGCGATTTAACGGGAGGGGAATTGCTGACATTGACATACTCCCCGGCGTAAACGCACGGGGATTCTCCTGAAACCAGGATTCTTGGTTCAATGAGTCCACTTAAACTAAACACCTTACGGCATCTAGTCCAGAGATGGTTCTCTCCCCAAGCGTTCGCCCTATTTCAAGAGCCTGTTCCCGTATGCCCTACGGTACAGTTTAAACCTTAAAAAAACTTTGGTTCTCTGATACTTGTTGCTTAGAGCTTTTCCATACACAAGCATTCCTGTGCAAAACCCCCTAACTCTAGTTTTCAAGGTGCTAGTTTGCTACGATTAGTAGCTAGGTTTTTAGAGCGGTTGAATACCTTTCCCGCTTTTATAAGTATAACATAAAGTTGCCCTAAAAGGGCAAGGCTTTAAACCCAATTTTTCGGTAAATTAAACAGGTGCCCATTGCTGTTCTAATCTAGCGCTAAAAAGTAGTATAAAAATTATGATAATTACTCATTGCTACAAAATTAAGCCCACTTCTGAACAGTCAGTCAAAATTGATTATTGGCTAGAACTGTTAAGAAGGCATTACAATTATGCTTTAGGCCAAAGACTAGACTGGTTAAATAGAACTAGATGTCAAGTTGACCGTTGCTCATTAATTTCATGCCCTATTGGCGAAATTTCTAGTAGGCCAGATTATTATTTTCAACAATCAGCACTTAAACAGACAAAACAGTTATTTCCTGACTACAAAGAAATATATTCAGAAGTTCAACAAATTAACTTACAAAAACTAGATAAAGCTTGGAAGCGTTGGCTAATACCCGATAAAGCTGGTAAACGTGGAGGAAGGCCAAGATTTAAAAAATCAGGAAAGTTAAGATCATTTTGTTTCAGCAGAGTCAATCATCCCAAGGCAGTAATAAAATTTGATGGAAAACAAATAATTACTACGAAGTTTGGTGCTATTCCAGTCATAGTTCATAGACCAATTCCAGATGGATTTACGATAAAAACTGCAACTATAACCAAAAAAGCTGATGCTTATTATATAAGTTTCAGTTTAGAAGATAAGTCAATTCCTAGTTTAATTCCTACAGAAAATATCAAAACTGCTGTAGGTATAGATGTCGGTTTAAAAGAGTTCTTAACTACCAATACTGGTGAAACTGTTTCTGTTCCTAAATTCTATAGAAAATCCCAATCTAATTTAGCAAGAAAGCAAAAAAAAGTATCTAGAAAAGAAATTGGGTCAAATAACTGGAGGGCAGCACAAAATAAAATAGCTAGGCTACATCAACATATTGCTAGACAGAGAGAAGATTTTCACTATAAGACTGCTCATAAATTAGTTAGAGAAAATGATTTAATAGCAGTAGAAGACCTAAACATTAGAGGTTTAGCAAAAAATACTAAACTATCAAAATCAATCTATGATGTAGGCTGGGGAGCTTTTATTGAAAAATTGAATGCAGTAGCGGTAAAACGCGGTGTTCATGTCATTAAAGTTAACCCTCACAATACATCACAAAATTGTAGTAATTGTGGCCACAAAGTTCCTAAGACTTTATCAGTGAGAACTCATTCTTGTCCTAAATGTAAAGTAGTTTTAGATAGAGATGAGAACGCTGCAATTAATATATTAAATAAAGCGTTAAACGAGGTGGGTATCATCTTGTCTGCTTGTGGAGGCTATGAGATTAATCAGCCTGTGAAGCAAGAAACTTCTTTGTTTAAGAAGCTCCCGTTATAATCTCCGATTTAACGGGAGAGAACTTCACTTAAAAGCCAATTATTTCAAACAAAAAAAGGAGCCAACTTTGTCGGTTTCCGAGTATTGCCAGACCGCATCAGAATACGCTCCGAAAATTTAAGAACTGCCAGAAAAAGATTAAGACAATTACAGACAGATTGCCAACTGGGAAAAATAGAATCTAGCCACATTCAAAAATCTCTACAAAGTTGGTTTGCCCATTTAGACCACGGCAATACCTGGCATTTGAAACAAAAAATATTAACCTCTTTCAATACTATGGGAAAATAATTATGGCACGGACAAACCAGAGCTTCTGTGGCTGTAGTAGGAGAGCCATCTCAAAATTCTACAGACTGCTTCGGGGATATTTTTAGTAGTGGAAAATAATGGTGGTTGATTGTAATTATTTTGGTAAAGGAAACAGTGGGAGCATCTTGCTCCCTTCCTAGAGGTTTTTCATTCCCATCTGCCATTACTATGCAGGACTACCTAAAATTTTTATTGCTTTTTCTATTTTCCGAGAAAGTTCAAATATGATTCTCTCTATCTACCTACTTATGAAATTGTATTTCAAAATTTAAAATTAATTTATTCAATCAAAAATCACACGCTCAAATTTCAAAACTAAGACGTTATAGTTATGACTATCTCAGTAACAACTACAACACAAGCAGCTTTTCTGCTAAATATCTCAACAGGTAGATTGCGGACTCTGCTTAATCAAGGCCGGGTCCAAGGTGCTTATAAGGTCAAAAGACTTTGGATGATTCCCCTTAACCATCGGGGAATGCCAGAGATTAAACCAGGTAGTCGTGGTCCACAACCGACTTGGAACAAACTTCAACGCAAAGCCAAGACGATTGTTCATGTTATACGGAAGAATATTGATTACAACAGAGACAATGGAACTTCTCATCCAGCAATTGCGGTAAAAGTGGGGGATAAAAAAAAATATTGCCACGCCCTGAAAATTAACGGACCTTGCCAAATTGTTTATCAACCCCATGAACCTAATAAAAGTCAAGCTGGGGGTGCTCGGCTGTGGATTGAAGTGGAACCAGAATATATAGTGGAGCGAAAATATTTTCCAGGAGGAGATTATGGTCCGCCTCCAGAAGAGACTCAAAAAAAGTCTCAAGCTAAAAAGAAAAAATCAGAAACTAAAGTAAATAACAGAAGTAGTTAGATACAGAGAGAGGCAAAGGTTTAGTTAATTGATATTCTATTGTTTCAATAGTTCAAAACTCAAAAATGCTAATTGATTTTAGAAATATAAACACAGTCTGGGCATCAATTTTAGTAGAAACATTACAATCTCTAGGATTAACTACAGCAATTATTAGCCCTGGTTCCCGTTCTACACCTCTAACATTTGCCTTTGCTAGTCACCCAAAAATCGAAACTATTCCTATTCTTGATGAACGTTCTGCATCATTTTTTGCTCTAGGAATAGCAAGGAAAAATTATCAACCTGTGGTAATAGTCTGTACATCTGGTACTGCTGCTGCCAATTTTTATCCTGCCATAATAGAGGCAAAAGAAAGTCGTATCCCACTATTAGTTTTAACGGCAGATAGACCTCCAGAATTACGAAATTGTCATGCAGGTCAAACAATAGATCAAGTTAAATTGTATGGCAGTTATCCCAACTGGCAAGTTGAACTAAGTTTGCCTTCTATAGAACTAAAAATACTTGAGTATTTAAGACAAACAATTATTCATGGTTGGAGAAAAACAATTTTACCGACACCTGGACCTGTGCATTTTAATATTCCTTTTCGAGACCCTTTACCTCCCATACTCCAACCAGAAGTTATTGCTTTAGAAGCACAATTCCCCCAAAACTTTTTTGCTACAGTACAACCAATTTTCACAACAGAATTTTTGCCGAATTTTGACTTAACATTAGATTTAAAAAATCAACTTCAATCTGGCAAAGGCATAATTATTGCAGGTTTAGCACAACCCAAAAATCCTCAAAAATATTGTCAAGCGATCGCTCAAATTTCTCAAGTTCTCAACTTCCCTGTTTTAGCTGAAGGTTTATCTCCTCTAAGAAACTATTCTCGGTTAAATCCCTATTTGATTAGTACTTATGATTTAATTTTAAGAAATCAGGAAATAGCACAAACACTTATTCCTAAAATAGTTTTACAAATCGGCGAATTACCAACAAGTAAACAACTAAGAACTTGGCTAGAAACAACTAACCCTCACAGATTAATCATCGATCAAAGCGAGGAGAATTTTGACCCTCTCCATGGGAAGACAAATCATTTACAACTTTCAGTAGAACAACTAGCTGAAATTTTTACTCCTAAACTTTTCCATAGTAATTCCGATGGCAATTACTTAAATTTGTGGTGCAATGCCGAGGTAAAAGTTAGAGAAGCGATCGACAAAAAAATGGTAGTAATTAATCAAATATTTGAACCTAAAATACCTTGGTTAATTTCTCAAATATTACCCCAAGGTACACCAATATTTATTGCTAATAGTATGCCAGTTAGAGATGTAGAATTTTTCTGGGTTCCTAATAATTCCCAAATCAAGCCATTTTTCAATAGAGGTGCAAATGGAATAGACGGTACTTTATCAACTGCTTTAGGTATTGCTCATCATCAACAAAGCAGTGTTTTATTAACAGGAGATTTAGCACTTTTACATGATACTAATGGTTTTTTACTGAGCAATAAATTAGTCGGTCATTTAACTATTATTTTGATTAATAATCAGGGAGGTGGAATTTTTGAAATGTTGCCAATAGCTCAATTTGAACCACCTTTTACAGAATTCTTTGCTACTCCCCAAGATATTAATTTTGCCCAGCTATGTAATACTTATGGTGTAGAACATCAGAATATATCTTCTTGGCAGCAATTACAACAACTTTTAAATACTCTACCTAGTAGTGGAATAAGAGTTTTAGAAATACAAACAAGCCGCCAACTAGATGCTAGATGGCGGTTAGATAATTTAGATAAATTTGCAGCACCTTTGAAAAGCCTAGTCAACTAAATTTCAAAAAGGAGTCCCGCGTTGTAATCTATGATTCAGCGCTGGGAGTAATTTTTAATTTCAAATAAAATGAAGCTTCATTGTTGATTGATATTTTTCACCATTTGAAGTATCGTATAATAATGAAGCAAATAACAACTATATCCTGTAAATTAAAGGTCAGCCCTGAAGTGGCAAAAGAAATAGAAGCCACTATGGAAATGTTTGCTAATGCTTGTCAGTATGTACACAAAAATAGTGACAAAAAACTGACAAATCATGTGGCAATGCAAGCCTTGATGTACGGTACAGTTAGAGAAAAGTTTCAGTTATCAGCACAAACTACAATTCACGCCATTAGACGAGTATGTTCTAATCGCAAAACTTCTATTACTAATCATATTCAAAAAGAATTAACTTTTGCACCAACATCAGTTGATTACGATAGTAGAACATTTAGTTTAGATACAAATAAATGGATTGTGAGTTTAAAGCTTTTGAGTAAGCGTACAAAGTTTGAGTTATTAATAGGTAATTATCAACGTGGAATATTAACAGGTAGTAAGCCTACTTCAGCGGTCTTAATTAAAAGAAAAGATGGAACTTACTATATAAACATTCATGTTAATCATATTGTTCCTGAGCCAAAATCAACAAATAAAATAATAGGAATTGATTTAGGCAGGACAGATATAGCCTCAACATCTGAAGGTGAATCATGGTCTGGTAAAAATATAACTTCTAAGAGAAATCATTATTCTCAAATGAGAGCAGTTCTACAAAGAAAAGCATCTAAAGGCACTTCTTTGTAGTCGGAGAAGATGTCGGCAACTACAGTAACGGTTATCGGGTAAAGAACGACGCTATCAAAAACATATTAATCACGAAATAACAACTTATTTAGTCAAAAAAGCAGCGACTAATAAGAATTCTATTGCCATAGAAGATTTAACTAATATTAGAAACAGAACTAATCAGCAACCAAGAAGTAAGAAAGAAAGAAGATTATCTAATAGTTGGGCTTTTTATCAGTTCAGAATGTTTCTTGCTTATAAATGTGTGTTACATGGCGTAAAATTAATATTAGTTAATCCAGCATATACAAGCCTTACGTGCCACAAATGTTTGCATATAAGTCCGACAAAAGGAACTACATATAGGAAGGGTAAAAACTACCACTGCTTGAATTGTGGCTGGAAAGGCGATGCTGATTATAATGGTGCCCAAAATATAGCTGCTTTGGGGTTGAGTGTAAACCAGCCTGGAGGTCCCTGGTTATCCTGTGAAGTTAGCATTCTTGATTTTGTGCCAAGACAGCCGACTATATGGGATATACTGGAGGGCTACGAAAAGCCCGCATCATAATCTCTGATTTGATGCCGGGTAGTTTACTAAAGGATCTAACTCACCCTTTCCATCTAAAGTATAAATTTCATCACAGCCACCAATATGTTGGTCATTAATAAAAATCTGTGGCACAGTACGATATCCATTCGCACGTTCAGCCATAGTATTTCTGGCAGCTTCATTGCCATCTATTTTGTATTCTGTATAGTTAACACCTTTCCACCACAGCAAAAGTTTTGCCCTGATACAATAGGGGCAAGTTTGCCAAGTATAAATTTCAACGTTAGCCTTGATTTGTTCTGGATGACGACCAAGAATAGAGTTAATAAAGTCAAACATTTTTAGTAATTAGCCGTAGTAATAAGTTAGCAAGTTTAGATACTTTTTAACGTATTTTTCCAGAAAATTGCAACAACTTAACCTAATATTCTGCCTTTTTTAGCAATTTTATGACTTGATAAAAAGTGTCTTTTTTTATAAATATATCTATAAATATTTTGCCCAAAATAGTTGTATTAGATCGTATCTGGTTGAATACTGATAAATCAGAATAAGAGAGCAAGAAGAATGAGGAAAAGTTTTCCTTGAAGTGAGAGGATGGTTTTTTTATCGCTAATTAAACAGACATGATATTGTACTAATTTAGTAAGTATTTTCTATAAATAGTCTATTATATATTCTCCATAACTATATTACAGTAATGATTGACTCAAAATTTAATATCGATACCTTGTAGGTTTAGCCCTCATCTTCATTTGTGTTTGCATTTTATTTCTAATATATAATTCTCGGGAAATTTGAGAAAAATAATGAGCTGTAAATACTAAATTAAGCATCAAAAAAACTAAGACTAAAATAAGTACAAAAACGTTTAAAATACTTAATTCGTTAAATACTGTAAAGATGGCGAATAAAATTGAACAAAGACCAAATCCAGAAGCAGAAGAACTGAGAATTAGCCAGCGTAATTTAGACATAATTAAGTTAATAAATATTTAATGAAAGCAGAAGACATAAATTTTACTTATTATTTAATCATAAATTAGCTTAAGTTTAATAGTCATATGATTGACTAGTCCCCTGACTCAAGTCACGGGGATTCTAAGCAGATACTACGCAACACGGATTTATTGGTGTTGCTCCGTTTCTTCGAGCGCTGACCAAAGATATACTCTTTGGGGACAAGTCAAAGTGCCCCTACACAGTTGGCTTAAGTTTAACCCTA
>NZ_CEZPJD010000013.1:0-30768 GCF_983059655.1 Okeania sp. | reverse complement strand
CGTCCGGTTCTGAAGTAGAGGTGCGGAGGATAATACCTCCCATCGACTATAACAACCACGGCAGTGTAGTAATTGAAGATTTGAATGTTCGCGGTATGTTAGCTAACCATAAGCTAGCTAAATCAGTTAGCAGATAGTGTTTTTATGAGTTTAGGAGACAGCTTGAATATAAGTGCCAGTGGTACGCTTGGTGAGTTAGTAGTAGTTGACAAGTTTTTCCCATCATCAAAAACTTGCTCTAACTGTGGTCATGTCCAAGATATGCCATTAAGCCTGAGAACTTATGATTGCCCTGACTGTGGCTTGTCAATAGATCGAGATTTAAACGCCAGTATTAATTTGAGAAATGCGGTCGGTTTGCTCCGCAACGCTAACGCGAACGACCGTGAATGCCTGTGGATGAGTAACCGCCGACGGCCTCAGTGGTTTGCGTAGCATTCCGTAGGAAAGCAGGAAGTAAACATCAGATTGTCACCTTATGTGACGCTTTGTATCAGTTTTATAGAGCAGTTAGTGATTTTTAGCTAGAAAATAAGTTAAAGTATTTTTTGATTATTAGTTATCATTTTGTCAAAAAAACTATTGTACAATGGTTAAAGAAAAAATTATTGGAACTAGAGAAGCAGCATATTTACTAGGTATTTCAGCTCAACGTTTGCGGATATTATTAGCTCAAGGTAGGGTCAAAGGTGCTTACAAAGAAAATGGCTTCTGGAAAATTCCCATTTATGGGCCAGAAGATCGTGAAATGCCCATAATTTCTCCTGGTAGAAGAGGTCCGAAAGGAATTTGGTGTAAGCGAAGGCGTACTAAACCCACAATGATTCATGTTAATCAGCATATAATTCAGCGCAATGCAAATCACCCACTAAAAGATATAAAACCAGTAGTTTCTGTAAAGCAGACTAATCACAATAACTATGGTTATCAACTAGAAATCAAAGGTCCTTGTCGAATTGTTTATCGACCCCACAACCCGACTAATTGTGGTGCTCACTTGTGGATTGATACTTTTAGTCCTGTGCAATTTGTAGATACGAATTTTAATCCGGTTACTGCTAATCGAGCTTATAAATACATATAGTAGATAAGTTAAGTAAGTAGATAAAATTGAGATTTTTTGCCATATCTGTCGTGATAAGCTGATAGTTAAAGTCAAAAAAATTAACGACAGATGGATAGTGCTGCGAAAAATCAAGCCCTTGTAGATGCTTTGGTCAAAAATCTGCCCGAGGACGCATCTGAAGAGCTAGTTAATCAGATTTTTGCGTCTGAATTATTCAATTTTTTAGGTTTTGGGATAAATGAAAGGGTGCCTGCTTTTTCTACAGGCATTGGTACTCAAGCAGTCGATCATGCTCTGCGTCATAATACGGAAGATGATATATTTAATCAAACCAAAACTAATCCAGATATTCTCGTAGAATTGAAAGCTAGGAATGTTAATTTAGATGCTGATTCGACACAATATAAAAAGACAGTTGTGCAAATTAAACGGTATTTGTTAGCAGAAAACTGTCAAACAGTTAAGTGGGGAATAATTACGAATGCTAATCACATCCAATTATTTAGAAAGCATGGAAAAGTTATTCATCCAGCGACAGTTTGTTTGGAAATTAATCCAGAAAATATCATCAAAATAGCTACATCAATTAAAGAAAAAATTGATAAGCCACAAAAAGCTTTAACAGTAGCAGTTTATAATAAGAAAGGTGGCGTAGGTAAAACAACAACCACAGTCAATACCGCAGCAACTCTATCTCTTTTGAATAAAAAAGTTTTGATTGTAGATTTTGACCCTGACCAACGAGACCTAACAAATTCTCTAGCAATTAAATCTAGTCAACCTTCTTTTAATCAGTGCTTAATAAATGAAAGTATTAATGTTAAAGATGTAATTTATTCCTACAAAATCAAGTCTAAGGGTCTGCGAAAAGAATTTGGCTTTGATGTGATTCCTATTCCTTTGAATGAACCTTTGGAATTTTGGTTAGAAGATAAATTACGTCAAAACATAGATGCTACGAAATTAAGTGAAATATTAGATCCATTAAAAAATCACTATGATTATATTTTGATTGATTCTTCTCCCAACTGGCGAATTTTCAGTCAAAGTGCAATTTATGCTGCGGATGTAGTTTTAATGCCCGCAAAACATAACAATTTATTTTCTCTAGAAAATGCAGCCGTAGCTATCAAAAAATATATACCTGAAGTTCAACGGGCAAGAGAAAATGGCGGGCCTTTGATTCTACCTATTTTCTTTAATGGTGAGAAAGCGACTGAAGCTCAAATGAAAGTTGCTAAATCTTATATCAATCAACTAATAAAAGAAGCAAAAAAAGATCCAAATAATAAATTTGACCTGCTACCCTATTTTTATCCCCGTTATACAGTAGCAAATAAAAATATAAAAATATTTGAATTACCTTATTATGCTGCCATTGCCAATTCTGCTTTTTCTAACATACCTGCTGTTTATAAAGATAAGATAGTTCGTGAATATTATAAGAATTTGGTGAAGGAATATTTTTTATTATGAGTAGCTTGAGTAATATTGGCAATTTAATGCACCTATATATGTACAAAATTGAACCAGGAAATGGCACAGATGCTCCAGAATTTATCATTTCAGCAACTGCAAAAGCTCTCAATGAATTAGGTGGAAGAAACTGGGTACCTGTAATTGTCAAAGAATTAGAAAAGAATAAATATGAAGTAATTGGCAACTCCTTTATTTTTGCCGTAGCTGAAGCTGCTGGTTTAGAAAAAGTTTGGTGTGTTATTGCTGATGAAAGTGAAGAAACTGAAAAAATTAGCCAAATTTTGTCTGGGGAAAAAATACCACAAATAAATCTTTCAACCGCCACGAGAGACGAAATTAAAATAGCACTTCAATACTTAATTGAAAAACCAGACAGCCAATTAACAGGAGTAAAACTGGCAGTAGCCACAAATCGTATTGATGAAGCACCCCGTCAATACTGGAAAGATTTTAAACATATTACAAAATTAGGGTGTGGAATTACAACAGCTAAAGTCAATGCTTTAAAAGAAGTATTTTATCTGACTCCCCAAGCAATGCCCGAACCTGAAAAAGTAAATCTTTCTACTGCTACAAAAGACGAAATTCAAGTAGCACTTAAATATTTAATCGAAAAGCCAAATAGTCAACTGAAACAAGTTGAATTAGTAAAAGCAACAGAACGTATTGCTGAAGCTCCACGTCAAAATTGGAAAAGCTTAGAACCAATTACAAAATTAAAATGTGGAATTGGGAAAGCTAAAATTAATGCTTTAAAAGAAATATTTTACTTAAGATGAAGAGGAAGTAGGAAGTAGGAAGTAGGGGAAAGAAAAATTAAGAACTCTTAACTAAGAGATGAGGAATGTTGGAAGGAGAGGAGATTGAAGTATAGATAAAATTTAAACACTATAGATGAAGGCTTTAAAAATATTACTTTTAACTTTTGACTTTTAACTTTTGACTTCCGTGAAACGGTATGAAATGCTCGACCAAAACAAAGCACCAATAATTCAAACTCTCAAAAATCTTACCCAAAAATCTCATGCTCCTTTCTACGCACCAGGACATAAACAAGGAAAAGGCATTCCACAACCACTTAATGACTTATTAGGTAAAAAAGTATTTCTAGCAGACTTACCAGAATTACCAGAATTGGATAACTTATTTGCTCCAGAAAGTGTAATTAAAGAAGCTCAAGAATTAGCAGCAGAAACCTTCGGTGCATTACAAACCAAATTTCTAGTCAACGGTTCAACTACAGGAATTATCGCCGGAATACTAGCTACTTGTGGCAATGGGGATAAAATTATTTTGCCTCGGAATATTCATCAGTCAGTAATTTCTGGGCTAATTATATCTGGAGCAATTCCGATTTTTATCCATCCAGAATATGACTCAGATTGGGATATTGCTCTGAGTGTCACCCCTGAATCTATTGCCCAAACCTTAGCAAAACATCCAGACACCAAAGCAGTGATGGTAATTTATCCTACCTATCATGGTGTTTGTGGAGATATTGCATCGATCGCCCAAGAAGTCCACAAATATAATATTCCCCTATTAGTAGATGAAGCTCATGGCCCACATTTTGCTTTTCATCGAGAATTACCAACTCCAGCATTAGTTGGTGAAGCAGATTTAACAGTACAATCCATTCATAAAGTATTAGGGGCAATGACCCAAGCATCAATGTTGCATCTTGGCAGTAAGCGCATAGACTCCTACCGACTCAGCCAAGCCCTACAAATGCTACAGTCTAGTAGTCCAAACTATTTACTTTTGGCATCTCTTGATGCTGCCCGCCAACAAATGGCTTTGTTTGGTCAAGAACTAATGAGCCAGACTTTAGAATTAGCTAGGGATGTTAGAAATAGAATTAGTCAACTGCCAAATTTTTCTGTATTTGACAGAGAAATAAGAAGCTTGACTAGCTCACAAGAAAATTCAGACTTATCAACTAATGAGGGGAAAAGATTACCTTTTTTTATCAAAGGCAGAAAAGTTGATGAAAGTTATATTAATTCTGGTTTTTTTGCTCTTGACCAAACCAGATTAACAATAAAAGTCTCTGATATTGGTTTGAGCGGGTATGAAGCTGATGAAATTTTGCATCAGAAATTAGGTGTTACCTGTGAATTACCAACTTTCAAAAGTCTGACATTTATTATTTCTCTGGGAAATACAAAGGCAGATATTGATCTATTAATAGATGCTCTAGTAAATTTAGCAGAGCAAAATTGTAGAAATAAACTTAACCAGCTAACTGACTTTAAGACAGAAATTGACGATTATTTAATTGATTCCTTAACTCCTTTATCTCCTAGAGATGCCTTCTTTGCCCAAAAAGATTATTTACCCATAGAAAAATCTTTAGGTTGTATCAGTGCTGAACTTATTTGTCCCTATCCACCCGGTATACCAGTGTTAATGCCTGGAGAAATTATTACTCAACAACATTTGAAAATACTTGAACAAGTCCGGGCATTGGGTGGGATAATCACAGGGTGTAGTGACCCAACTCTCAGAACCATGAAAGTGTCTAGATTTTAACCTTTATCCTTAAAATCAGACTAGACAATAATTTGGGTATGTTCATTAATAGATAATGGATAATTACCTCTAGTTAAAACCACTCTTGATTGAATATAAGGAAATATTATTTCTTCTCTTGGTCGATTGGATATGGGGAGGAGAGCCACTCCGCTTTATATGTTGCGAAGCAAAACGCCATCCCACCCTACGGGAAGCTGCCACGATCGACCGCTTTTTCCCCTTAAAAGGAGAAGCTTTAAACCAGAATTATTTAATTATTAATTATTCGGTAAATCATTACCTAAATAACACGGGAGCATGAAAGCCATCGTCTTTTAAGCGATGGATGAAAGGCAACTCGTCGGATTTTAATCCGATGTATTTTATTTGACCGAAAAGCCACGTTGAAGGCCCCCGTGTTTGAAGTGGGGAGATGCAAATAAGGGAGTCGTTTGGACTAGACAACTTGAGTTGCCCTCTGTTACTATGATCGACAAGAACTTTTCGGTCCGCCTGTTTCCAATGTACTCTTGTCAGCAAGTTTTAGTAGGTAAAAATCCCGAATTAATTGCTATTTTAACATTCTTGTGTGAAGAGTCTCACAAGCTCACTAACATGGGAATATATTATGCCAGGCAACTATATTTTAAGTCTCAAAAAGGCATTGGCAAGTATGACGCAAGAAAAGGTATACAAAAAGAACAATCACTATCAAGTTCTGCATCTCTCTTGCAGCACAACAAATATTGAGAACTGTAGCTGAATCATTTCGCTCTTATTATGGTCTTATAATTGCCTATAGTTCAGGAAAAATCTCAGACAGACCAAGGATTCCTAACTACAGAAAAAAAGGGGGAATGGCTACAGTAAGTTACCCTTCTCAAGCATTAAAACTTAAAGATAATCTTCTTAGAGTACCACTAGGGAATACCTGTAAACGCTGGTTTGGAGTAGATAGCTTTTTAATTCCAATGCCAAGTAATCTCGTATTTTCTACTCTCAAAGAGCTGAGAATATTACCGAGAAATAGATGCTTTACCCAAGAATTTGTCTATAAAAAAGAAGCAGTAGTTAAACCTCAGTTAAATCAAGAAAATGTCTTAGGAATAGACCATGGTGTCAATAATTGGTTGACCTGTGTATCGAATGTCGGTACTAGCTTAATTATAGATGGTAAACATCTCAAATCAATGAATCGTTGGTACAACAAACAGATATCAACTATTAAAGAAAATCAACCGACTGGATTTTGGTCAAATAAACTAGCTGCCATTACAGAAAAGCGTAACCGCCAAATCCGTGACGGTATTAATAAAGCAGCCAGAATAGTAATTAATCATTGCGCACAAAAATTCTATTGGTACAATTGTTTTTGGTTGGAATAAAGGTCAGAAAAATCAAATAGAATTAGGAAAGAAAAGTAATTCTGAATTTGTACCAATTCCTACAGCTAGACTCAAAGAAAGAATAGCTCAATTATGCTATGAATATGGAATAAAATTTATAGAAACAGAAGAGAGTTATACAAGTGTCGCTTCATTTTTAGATGGTGACTATCTGCCTAATTATGGTGAGAAACCCAATGATTGGAAACCGTCACCGAAAAGAATCAAGCGTGGTTTGTATAGAACTGGTAATAATTGTTTCGTGAATGCAGATTGTAATGGGGCTGCAAATATAATCACAAAAGTAAGCAGAAAGCTAAGTTTAAACTTAAGCCAACTGTGTAGGGGCACAATGAAATTGTCCCCAAAGAGTATATCTTTGGTCAGCGCTCGAAGAAACGGAGCAACACGGATTTATCCTGTTGCGTAGTATCTGCGCTTGTTTCCCCGTGACTTGAGTCCGGGGAGTAGTCAATCAAAACCAAAATATATCTAATTTAGTTATCTATTAACACTAAATATAGTCAAAAAAACTATAGTGCTATATATTTAGCGTTTAGCTATAGATAAATACTGAAATATCAACTTCTTTTGTGAATTCCTGCTTAAAAAAAATTTTCCTATGCCTTCTCCACTTTGGCCTTATGTTACTCCAGGTATCTCCGATGACCTATTTGAACGTTTACCAGGCATTCCGATGAGTAAGCGAGAAGTCCGCTTACTGTTAATATCTTATTTACGATTACAACCAGACTCTATTGTTTGGGATATTGGGGCAGGAACAGGCACTATACCAGTAGAAATTGGATTGATATGTCCCCAAGGCCGCATTATTGCCATAGAAAGGGATCGAGATGTAGCAAATTTAATTCGGAGAAACTGCGATCGCTTTGGAGTGGAGAATGTGAAAGTAATTGAAGGTAATGCTCCTGAATGTCTTGATGGTTTAGCTGAAGCACCCAGTCGTGTCTGTATAGAGGGAGGCCGTCATATCAAAGCCATACTCCAGGAAGTTTGGAAAAGGTTATTACCACAAGGCAGGGTCATAGCTACTGCTGCTAATCTAGAAAGTCTTTATGCTGTTTCTGAAAGTTTTGCTGATTTACAGGTTCGCAATGTAGAAGTAGTTCAACCTGCACTAAATCGTTTAGAGACAAGAGGTATACATCAGACTTTTGCAGCAATTAATCCCATATTTATCCTTAGTGGTGAGAAAATAGATTGAATTTTGCTGTGACATACTCCCACACTGCCGAAGAAGAATCAGAGATGGGCTTCTCAGGGACTTATCTATTTTACCTTGTTTTGCTTCTAGTTGAATTTCTGACACATACTTTTCTTCGAGGCTAAGAGTAACATAATAACCATTAGCTTTTTAGTAAGTTAGGTAGGCATGAAAAAAACTAACTATGTAACAAAAAGTAAAGTGGCTTTTAAACCTCTTCCCTTCTGTCTTCATCTAACAATAAATTTTAACGCCTGCCTACTTAACTCATACTGTTTTAATTGTGAAGCCATCTGGAATAGGTCTATGAACAATTACTTTTATCTCACCTATTTAAAATAGTCTGACTTTATTATCAAAGAAATTATAGTTATTTCATTGATAATTTACCTGATGATGTAGAAGATAAACGTTTAGAAATAGATAAATTTATAGAAAGATAACGCATTTATCCTACACTGATACTGACGTTTTCAGTGTGGGGCTTCTGCTAATTAAACTAATCTTGAGCAATACAATACATTAGACATCTCCAAAAATCAAAAATAAAATCAATTCTTATCCATAAATTATCAATTATTCTTCTCCCTGTTCCCTATTCCCTGTTCCCTGTTCCCTCCTTTCTGGAGATGTCTATTGAAATAAATATATAGATTTATAAATTAAGTAATAGTTATCAATGAATTAAATGTCTATAATAATTAGATATTAAATTATTGGAAATTTAACGCTGCATTTTTGGAGCAAAAACTTAACCTATAATTTATTATTTAATCTAAATTTGTATATATTATGTCTTGGTCTCGTATTATTAGTGGATTAGTGGCGATCGCTGTTGCTTTGGGAATGATTATTTTCGGGGGATGGTGGTTTACAGTAGGCATGGGGGCGATCGTTTACTTAGGCCAACAAGAATATTTTCAACTAGCACGCGCCAAAGGTATTTCACCAGCAGCCAAAACCACCCTAGCATTAAGTCAAGTTATGTTGGTAGTAGCTGCCCTAGCCCCTGATTTAGTAGATGCTATATTTACATTAGCAGGAACTCTGATTTGTTTTTATCTACTATTTCAGCCAAAATTAGCCACAATCGCTGACATCGCATCATCAATTTTAGGTCTATTTTATGGTGGATATCTACCAAGTTATTGGATTAGACTCAGAGTTGGACTAGAAGCTCAGTTACAGACACCTCAAACAGTTATAGATAAAATTTCACTAGGAAATTACTGGGATCTTTCATGGATAGACCCTTTGAGTTGGCCTCCGAGTTTAACATTTACTCTACTTGGTTTTTGTTGTATATGGGCTGCTGACATTGGTGCTTATTTTGTGGGAAAGTTCTTTGGCCGAATTAGACTTTCAGAAATAAGCCCCAAAAAAACTGTGGAAGGCGCTGTGTTTGGAGTTGTAGGTAGTATGGTCGTAGCAACAGTAGGTTCTTGGTACTTAGGTTGGCCTGGTTTGCCTTGGACAGGTGCTGCTTTGGGTTTAGTAGTAGGCATTGCTAGTCTACTTGGAGATTTGACCGAATCGATGATGAAACGAGATGCAGGTGTGAAAGATTCTGGACAACTAATTCCTGGACACGGAGGGATTCTTGACCGCACGGATAGTTATGTTTTTACTGCACCTCTCATATACTATTTTTTTACTCTACTTTTACCACTTCTCAATACTTAGAATTTAGTATCGTTGGAGTTATAACAATTCTACTTGGGTAAGACCTCAGTTATTAACTAATTAGGGTTTGCTGATTAAATACCTTAGCGCCAGCTTTGCGTCAGCAAAAGCATTGACTGATATTGGTTGTAGGATTTTTTGGTCTCAAAAAGTGACAGCTTTTCGGTGGCAAGAGCTGCATAAAGCTAGTATTTTGTCAGGTAACGGCGGAAAAATAGGGGGACAATTATTCCAGCTACATCTTCTGTAATCCACCATTTCTCCTAACTATTGACTATTGACTACTGACTACTACGAAGAGCAAAAATACTTTTTCAGCAAACCCTAATTAAAGCAGGTTGAATCACTTTTTTGCTAAAAACAGGCCAGTTAGTGTTAATTATTCTTACTTTTTACTTTTCCCTCCTGCCCTCCTGGGAGGGGTTCGGGGTGGGTATCCTGCTCAATAAAATATAGAAAAGTTTTTGAGAAATGATATTATGGATTCACCATTAAGCGACCTTGACAACTAAGTTGACCAGAATTTAATGTTAACTCTTTTAGTTCAACATCAGAGCCTAAGTCAATTTTGATTTTATTTGAAAAGTCATAACTAGGCTGTTGGAAAATCTGAATCTCTAGATTTTCCAACAACAATTCACAGCTACTAGCAAGCTTTAAATCAGTATGTAAAGTCAAGGAAATCTTTTCATCTGATGTAGACAAAAAATTAGTGGATAAATATAGTCTACCTGGAAAAAATTCAGCTTTTTGATCATACAAATTAATTGGTTGTTTTAGCTGTTCTAAAAAATCTGATGGTAATAATGGAGTTAAAAATTCAACGATCGCCTGAGCTAAGAGAGGAGATTTTAGACTGGCATTAAAGTCAGATTGTAGTAATTTAAGTTCACCAAATAAAGGAAAAGATTCTAATATTTGTAATGGTTTACCTTTGATAATTTGACCAATATTAATCTTAATTCCAGTAGCAGATAAATCTATCTCAGTTAAATTCAATCCTCGAAAAACTACATTAGAAGCAGCAACAGAAACCTGCGGAATTTTTCCTGTAAGAATTTGGCGATTGCCTCCTTCAATCAGAAATTTTAATTGTTCTACCTGTTCTAGTTGGGATTTTAACCAAAATTTCAATGCAGGGGATAAAAATTTACTAACAATCCTACTCTTTCTTGGAGTCGATATTTTATCTTGACTTTCAACAGCAACATCAGAATCGGATATTTGATTTACTTCTGGTAAATTTTTATTCATCAAAGACACCATTAAGTTAGTATAGTTAGCCTGATAATTACAGCGGTTTTCTTTGCTATGAGGTACAGTCCAATATTCTTAGCTTTTTACTTCTGACTTCTACCTTAAAATTAAGGTGTACCTCATTACATCGGAAAGTGCTGTATTTCCAGAGCCGGAAAATATATAAACATAAGTAGAGCATGGTAAATTTTCGCAATATGTATCAAATTGTAAATTATCTCAAAAGTTTATATTTATTGCCTTTAGAGTGTTTTTTCTTAGAAATGCAACGTCTTTTTTTTAGCTTGCTCTACTTAGGGTATTTTATAGCAAAAGGAAAAAGGAAGGGCCGAAATAGAGAAAAATCTTGCTTTGTCTGAGTTTCCAGCTTTTGATACAGCAGATTACATCAATGGTGAGGTACACCTATAGCGGGCAAGATGTCTGCAATGGTAACATTTCAACTCTTTTCTGATTTTTTCAGCAAACCCTAACTATTTGAATATTGATTATAGTGGCATAAATTTTATAGCATGATAAACGAAAGTACTTATGCTGAAGTAGAAGGAATAAGAAACAATTGGACAGGGTGTAATATTACGTTCGGTTGAATACTTATAAATAACTGTTGTTACTCCTCACAACTCAGCACGGAAGAAAGGAGGAAAAGAGGAAATATTGGAGAAAAGTAAAGAGACAGTGCAAAGTTCTTGAAATAACTCTTGCTAGATTGCTAGATAAGGCTTTCAGCGATCTAAAGGTTAAAAACTATTTGTTCAGAGTTGTAAGTACTGTAAGGATTTTACAGTAATATTTTCAGGCTTAAACGCCAATTGTTTTTGGGAATAACTTTGTACTCTCCAGTTATTAATCCTCAGAAATTTATGATTTGACTTTGACAAATTTTTCTTGCCAATAATCAGGAATATATAGAAATTCTATTTTATTCGTGTCAAAAATCTTACTGCTTTTTAAGGAACAGGGGACAGGGAATAGGTAAGAGTTTCAGTTTTTTTATTTACTTTTTGATTTGTCACAACCTATTTAGGATTGCTATAGCATTAAATAACATAGAATTTTATTTAATTTCAGCTTATTAAGCAGGTACACAAAATTAATTACACATTTTTAAGACTAAGTTCCTGATATTGTGAGCATTATATAGAATCAGAATAAGTAAATAGGGCTTGCTGATTAAATTTCAAAGCATTTATAGACAAAGGTTTTAGAATTTTTAGGTCTAAAAAAGTGCGCAAGTTTTCAGTCTAAAATACTCAAAAAGGAGCGCATTTTGGGAGGATTATGGTAGAACAATCAAGGTACTATTCTTCTGACTATTTCTTCTATAATTCCCATTTATCCTGACTTCACCGATTCACCGATTCTGGCTCCTACCTTTACCAAAAAACTTTATTAAGCAAACCCTAAATAATTTTGTTGAATTGCTTATTTAAGCTCTAGCAATTTGTAGATTTTTAACTCTAATTCCAATATTTCAGGGTTTTTGTTCAGTCTCATTTTCATGATTTTCCAAATCATATTGAACTTTTTTGCGATTATTTTTATAGTTTCTTTGCTCACATTAACTATCCACTTTTTATGAATTTTAATAAATACTTTTTTGAGAGTTTTTTGCTCTTTTTGTTGCGACTGACTTAACTTAGCTTTTCTGACTCTTTACTTACATAGCAAAAAAAAATATTTATTATCTCATCTGGTTAATTAAAGTAGTTTCAAAGTACTGTAATTGTAAAAAGTATTCTGCTGACTCCAAATAGTTTGATTAATTGAACTATAGAAAACTCCTGATAACTCAACATTATAGATTGAGATTTATTTTTCATAGCTCTATTTTTCACTTGAGGAAATTGCCTTGAAAAGATGAACTCTGTCAAACTTTAACTGGTCTATTTACCGTTTAGTCCCTACTTAAAAGTAAGCATTCAGCTGTAGCTTGCCTCCTAAGTTAGAACTACCTCTGTAAGAGGAGCTGCCTCCCATATCATGTTCGGTTGAATACTTACACTTTGTAAAAAGAAAGGCAGAAGGTAGAAGTCAGCTATGCTGTTTGCGCAGCATTCCGTAGGAAAGAGACAAAAAGGCTTGAAGGAAAAAAGTTTTTTGATCGCGAATTATCCTGACATGATTAGGACTTACGTATAATACCAAATCCCGTTTTCAAAACCATGTTTTTCAAATTCCTTTCTAACCCTTCTTCCTCTCTTGGTGAGCATTCCCTCTCTTGGTGAGCATTCCCTTGCGCCTAGCGACGAGGCGGGATCTGACCACTTGCGTCTGACGCCGACGCGGGGTCGCACCGCTTCTGCCCTCTGCCTTCTGCCTTACCTCACGATCAACCTTACTTTCAAAACAGGATTTAGTATAAGTAGTTATTTCAAATAAGAATGAAACACTTTTTCGGCTGAAACTCTTTCAAGGCAAGAAATGCCTGTCTTAATCTAAACTGAAATGACTAGAGGTAGAAAAAATTAGGATTTGAGACTGCTTTCCGTTCCGGACTCCTCCACAAACTCTGTCGGTCGCAATGACAGAAATACGTTGCAGGTGTGCAAGTCTTGATTATTACACAAATCTTGATTATTACAAAGGAACTGCCTCTTTCCTCCTCTGGAGGAGCTGCGCTAACGCTAACCTTAACAGCTATCAGCTTAATTAGATTGAATTGTATGGGTGAAAAACTCAAAACAAGTCTTTGCTTGTGCTTCAATTTATGGGTGGAAAATGTACAATAAGTTAAACGAATTTTTACTTTATTCATTAAAAATTTGAATGCATTTCGTAGGATGAGCTGACCGTGAGCTAGCTGTTTGCGCAGCATTCCGCAGGAAATGCTTACCTTTAAAAGATCTGATTTTCTGTTGATATATCAAAGGAAAATGCTAAAAAATATATGTTGCTTTTATTCTAAAATTAGAACAATATAAGACTTCCTATAGCAATTTTTATTAATGGATAATGGATAATTATCTCTCACTAAAAGGGAGAGGATTAATCAATAAAGAAAAATTTATTTCTTTTCCTTGAAATAGGAAGCTAGTAAAGATGAATTATTTCATTATTTAATTATTAATTATTCGGTAAAAAATTTAGATTTATTTACTTTTTATTCTACCTTCCACCAAATATCTACAACCTATCTACACCAAAAATTTACGACTTAAATAGGATTGCTATATATTGATTAATAATCTGAATCGACAAAAGTAATGAACTGAAAAGTATGGGTGAAAGAGTACAAAAAATATTATCTCAGTGGGGAATAGCCTCTCGACGTCAAGCCGAACAAATGATTATAGCTGGACGAGTAAAGGTGAATGGTATAGTTATCCCATTAGGTGAAAAAGCCAATCCAGAATTGGACAGCATTGAGGTTGATGGTTTGCCCCTCCGACCAGAAAACCGTCCTAAATCTATATATTTATTGCTCAATAAACCGATGGGGGTAATTTCCACTTGTTCGGAACCTAGTAGACGTAGTAAAGTTCTAGATATTTTAAGTTCGGAATTGCAAAATGGGAAAGGAATTCATCCAGTAGGACGCTTAGATGCAGATTCTACAGGAGCACTACTCCTCACAAATGATGGTCGAGTCACATATTGTTTGACCCATCCCAAACATTGTCTTCCCAAAACTTATCAAGTATTGGTAGAAGGTCATCCCCAAGAATTGGCATTAAGTTTGTGGCGTCAGGGTATTATCTTATCTGGTAAAAAAACTTTACCTGCTCGGGTTAAAGTTCTAGAAGAAAGTAATAATTCTCAAACCCTTTTAGAAGTGGTTATCTCTGAAGGTAGAAATCGGCAAATTCGTAGAGTTGCAGAAAAATTAGGACATCCTGTTGTGAAACTACACCGTACTGCAATTGGCCAAATCCAATTACAGGTACCTGGAGAGTCTGTTTTACCTAGTGGTCATTACCGACCTCTAAAAGATTTTGAGATTAACTTTTTGCACGACCAAATCAATAAAAATTCTCAATTCTACTAAAACTTAAAGAGTTTTAAGAGTTTGAGTTAAGTGGGTATAATTAAGTCAAATATCCACAGACAATTTAATAATTTTTTCTAGATCAATCTTGCTGATTTTATCGCAATGTATCTAGTATAAGGCTTTTGAAACAGTAGTATTAGCAATATATTTATGGAGTTACCAAATGAAAATTAGTAATTAAATTAATTCAGAAAATTAAGAATATTATTGATATCAGTAAATTAATTATTATCCTATCAGTATCACTCTCACAACGACCAAAGTAATAGTTTATATAAATTAAATCAATGGTAAATTTGACAGGAATAAAAAATATCAAAAACAGTTTCTTTGTATTATCATTTAAAAAACGTTTTCATCAAGAAAAAAAACTTTCTTTTGAAGAGCAACAAAACCAAAAATTAGTAGATATAGGATATAAATTAAAAAGATTTCGAGAGAAAAATTCTATTTGTTTAGAAAGAGTGGCAATAGTAACAATGATTAGAATTAATTTACTAGAAGCTATAGAAGAAGGTGATTTAGAAAAACTACCTGAGCCTGTTTATACCCAAGGTTTAATCAAGCGATATGCAGATGCTATGGGATTAAATGGAGAGCAATTAGCAAACTTGTTTCCAACTGAAAAAACTCAAGAAGTCAGCAAAAAATCTCTCCTTAATCTATCAATGCCTCAGCTACGACCACATCATCTCTACTTCTTATATGTATCTATTGTTTTATTGTCAGTTAGTTTGTTGCCCCGTGTAATGAGTAGCTATTATATGGTAGGAAAAAAAACTGAAATTAATAATTATATAAAAGAAAAAAATCAAAGTGATTTAGCTCAGGCACCTTCAGATACTATTAAAACTGAGGAAAAATCTACAGATGAAAATACAATAGCAAAGTTAGAAAAACAAAATCAAAAACAATCTTTAGTAGTGAGTGTAATTGTCAAAGAAGACTCCTGGGTATCAATAAAAATAGATGGAAAAATAGCATTTGAAGGGACTTTAGTGCAGGGAACTCAAAAGACTTGGGAAGCTCAAGAACAATTAGTTTTCTTTGCAGGAAATGCAGGAGGAATATTAATACCTATGAACAACGGACAAACTATGAGACTGGGAAAAACAGGAGAAGTAAAAGAAGTTATTTTTACTCCTACTGAGACGAAAGTTTCCCAGTCCAGCAATACTAAAAATTAAAAACTATGAATCCCAATTTTGTGGTTCACGACCATAAATTTCTGTGACTTCTCTAAGGCGATCGCTTACCTCTGGAGTTAATATTTCAGGTTGGTAGCGCCAGCTCCAATTTCCTTCAGCAACTCCAGGTTTATTCATCATAGTTTCTTCTCCAAATCCGAAAATATCTTGTAGGGGAAAAATTGCCATAGAAGCCACCGAAGACATAGCCACACGAATTAAGTCCCAATGAATTCCATTACCACAACTACAACCAAGAAAGCGATTAACTCGCTCCTGTTCTTCAGGAGAGCGGTTATTAAACCAGCCCACAGTAGTATTATTATCGTGAGTGCCAGTATAAACAACCCAATTAGGAGAAGCATAGTTGTAGGGTAAATAAGGATTTTCAGTGCCTGAGTCAAAAGCAAAATGTAGAACCTTCATACCAGGAAGTTCAAAGTGATCGCGCAATTCTTCTACATCAGGAGTAATCAACCCTAAATCCTCAGCAATGATGGGCACAGAGCCTAACTTTTCATTAATAGTTTCAAAAAAAGCCTCACCTGGTGCATCGACCCATTCACCATTTATGGCTGTAGTTTCACCTTGGGGCACCGCCCAATAAGCTTTTAAACCACGAAAGTGGTCAATTCTAATCAAATCTACTTTATTAAGCATTGATTGAATACGTTGCACCCACCACAGAAAATCTTCCTGTTCTAATCTATCCCATTGATAAACTGGGTTGCCCCATAGTTGACCAGTCTCACTAAAATAATCTGGGGGGACACCTGCCATCAAAGATGCTTCACCTGTTTCTGCATCTAGGCAAAATATTTCCGGATGTGCCCAAACATCAGCACTATCATGGGCAACATATATGGGAATGTCGCCAAATATTTTTATTCCTTGCTCATTGGCATAATTTTTCAGATCGTCCCATTGTTGGAAAAATTCAAATTGAACGAATTTATGGTACTGAATTTCATCGGCCAAACGTTGCTGCCATTTTTTTAATGCTGCTGGTTGACGACGGGCAATTTCTTGATCCCAGGTATGCCAACTAGCTCCTTGGTAGGCTTCTTTTAGGGCCATATAAAAAGCATAATCATCCAACCAAAAAGCTTTACTAGCACATAAATCATAGAATGCTTCTTTTTCTTCAGATTCTTTTGCTTTAAAATTATCGTAGGCTTTCTGTAGTAAAGAGTGCTTGAATTCTCTGACTAAATCAAAATCTACTCGGTCATTTGGAAATTCTGGCAAATTAGATAAGTCTTCCTCACTGAGTAACCCTTGGTCTAGTAATTTATCTGGGCTAATTAGCAGAGGGTTTCCTGCCATTGCCGAATAAGCTAGATAGGGAGAATTACCAAAACCTGTGGGTCCTAGTGGTAGAATTTGCCAAACTTGCTGTCCACTGTTTCTTAAAAAGTTGACAAAATTGTATGCTTCGTTACCTAAGTCACCAATTCCAAAGGGACTTGGGAGGGAAGTAGGGTGCAGTAGAATACCGCTAGCTCTTGAAAGTGGCATAGCTAAACCTAGAGAATATTAATCAAAAAAATTGCTGGCATTAAACACCAGCTTAAATTTTATTCTACGATCAAGGGAGTATTTTTTGTTGACACTCTTACAGTTAAATCTAAAGATTATAACGAGAGTCTTCTTTCCACATTTGTGATAGTTAAAATTTTGTTGAGTATTCTATCTATCTCAAAATCTAATTAAAATATTTTTAGATTTTTATAGGAGATAATAAATTAAGAGGAAATTATAGGGTTAGTATATTAGTTTTAAAATCTCCTATTGCAATAATTTCTAATTTAGAATTACCTCTCCGTGAAAAGAAGAGGATTGACTCAAAAGAAAATTTTTATTTATTATCCCCTTAAAAGGGGAGGTTTTGAACCACAATTTTTCGGTGATTTTTGTAGACTAAAAATTCTCTTAATTAGGGTTTGCTGAAAAAGTCTGATTATGATGTTAGGCAACAGGGAACAGTGAACAGGCAATAGTCTAGATTATCTACTACGACCAAATTTTTGGCATTGTTAGAGAAAAGTATTAGTATTTTGAGACCAAAAGAGCTAAAAACCTTGCACTTTTTCAGTAATATTTAACCCTGGAAGCCTAAATTGGCATTGATTACAATTTTATTTAGCAAGCCCTAATTAGGGTTTGCTGAAAAAGTCTTTTTGCTTTTCGTAGTAGTCAGTAGTCAGTAGTCAATAGTTAGGATAAATTGTGGATTACAGAATATGTAGCTGGAATAATTGTCCCCCAATTTTTCCGCCGTTGCCTGCCAAAATACTAGCTTTATGCAGCTCTTGCCACCGAAAAGCTGTCACTTTTTGAGACAAAAAAATCCTACAACCAATATCAGTCAATGCTTTTGCTGACGCAAAGCTGTCGCTAAGGTATTTAATCAGCAAGCCCTAATTATCTGACACTATAGTTATTTCAATTTAGATTGATACAAGGTTTTTTTTCCTTGAAAGAGTGTCAGTTAAAAAATTGTTTCATTCTTATTTGAAATGACTATACCAGTTACAGCTTTTCCTATTGTATCAAGCATTCAATTTTATGTTCACGCTTTCAATAACAAGAAAGTCTTCTCTATATTTATCAGTACTTACGCATAATATCAAATCCGCCTAATTGTACATAGATCCAATAACGTCATAATCAGGATTTTAAGCTATTGATTGTGAGGTTATTTAACCGGATTTGATATAACGACCAAATATAGGGTTTTTAACTTCTAAAAATGCTACATAACTTCATAGTTTGCCTAAGTTCTATTTATTCAACTAAATATTCTTTTCGAGAATCAGAATTTATTAACTCCTCAATATCCCACAAAAGTCGATTACACATATTATTTAAAGGTAAATCATTAGGATCGTAACCAAAAGGATTTTCTATTTCTAGTCCTATTGCTTCAATTCCTAATAAAGCAAAGCTAATTACTCCTGTAGCAGGAATAGTTATCCAAGATAACTCAGCTACTAATTGAAAAGGTAGAGCAAAACAATATAAAAATAATAAATGTTTTAAGTGAATTGCATAAGCTAAAGGAATAGGTGTATTGACAATTCTTTCACAGCTAGTTTCATCTTTTACCATTAAATCTAAAATTTGATTATAAGTAGATAATTGAATACTATCTATATAATTAAGGTCATAGATTTTGCGAAAATAATCTCCAATCCATTTAGCTATTCTCAGGGGTCTATGATGAATCTCTTTCAATTCTAAATATTGATCATTGCTAATAACTGACTGAAGTTGTTGATCGATACTTTCATTTCTTAAATGTAATTTTGTTGCCATCAGAAAACCAGCTAAAAGCAAAACTGCAGCCTTCTTCTCCTCTGTATCTTTTGGAGTTTTTTCCGGAATATTTACCCACATTTGTCTTGATAAAGACCGACCTGAAATTATTATTCCACCAATCAGTTTTCGCCCTTCCCAGAATTTATCATAAGATGTATTTGTTCTAAAAACTAATAACAAACCCAAAACAACACTGGGTATTAAACTAGCTAAAATTGGTTGATGAATCCACAGAAATCCACTCTGATAGATAATGGTAACTATTAGAGAAAAAGTCATTGCAACTACTACCCGTTGCCAAACTCCAGGTATGACAGAGCCTTTTAATGTCAACACTAATTCTATCCATTTTTTCTTATGAAAAGGCATATTTACTTAATAAGTTATTAGTAATGTATAAATTAGAAATTTGTCAGCTGTTTGTCAAAACAACTACAGATTAATTAGGGCTTACTGATTGAATCTAAAGGCATTGACAGATAAAGGTAACTTTAATTATGCCCGGAAAAAGTACAAGGAGTTAAGTCGCCCTTGATTCATGCATGGAGGGCATTTTTGGGTAACTATGGCAGACAAATCAAGAAACCATTATGAACAACTACCTTCTCTATAACTTCCTTTTCTCCTGACTCTTAACTACTCCCCTTTTCCCCTCATGGGAGAGGTGAGGGGTGGGTATTATACCTCAACAAAAAGACTTATTCAGCAAACCCTAATTTAGGTTGAGGTGAAAGCTGAGACTCTGGTATTTTTACCTAAGTTTTAGTTGCTTCTATTTTTATATCAGGTCTCATTAATTTAGACGTAAATATTAATTAGGGCTTGCTGATTAAATATCAAAGTTTTTAATGGCAAAGGTTTCAGACTTTGCAGGTACTAAGGGAGTATCAGCTTTTAGGTAGTTCCAGTTCAAAAATCTAGGGTTTTTGGCAAAAAAGGGTTAGAAAATCAAGGGAAGATTCTTCTGGCTATTTCTTCTCGGAATCTCATTCCTCCTGGATTCTGAATTCTTGATTCTGGCTACTCCTCTTAAAAAAGACTTCCATAAGCAAACTCTAATTATTTTCATCAATTATTTTGAAAGTCTATCAAATTTCCCTTTACTCTGTAGAGATGTTGCATGCAACATCCCCACTTAGCCCTAATAAATGTTATTTGTAGGTATTTAAAGAGACATTGTATAAGAGAGTATATGTCAATAAAATATTAAATTCTGGTGTAGGGTTAGGAACGACGCAACCTTTAATAGTTATAGCGCTTTTGTCGATCTTTAAACCACATTATCACAACCAAAACCCTGTAGAGGCGGACAGCGGAGAGCTTCTGCATTAGCACATGGCCATTATCTAGAGCACAACTACCTTAACGCCTCTACTGTGCTACCGAAATGAAAATCACTGTAAACCTAATAGTGAGCTACTCTGATTCGTCGTAACTCACCATAACATAACTTTTGATCATCTTTAATGCATTATTCTACGATATCTTCTTAGAGTTAAGTTACCAGCAATAGTCATAGAGATATTGCAACAAACAATAACCTATCCCAGTAATAAGATTCTTGCTAAAAATCCTAAATATTTTGAGAGTTAAAAACGAAAAATTAGGCTTTTTAAACATATTTAACCGAATAATAATTAATAATTAGATAATTCTGGTTTAAAGCCTCTCCTTTTAAGGGGAAAAAAGCGGTTGAAGGATGGCGATCTTCAGAGCAGCTCTGATAATAGCGGGTATCCTCGCCATATCCAATCGACCAAGAGAAGAAATAATATTTCCTTATATTCAATTCCGTAACGGTTTTAACCAGAGGTAATTATCCATCATCCATTATCAATTAATGAAAGTGGCACTAAATTTTTAAATAGTTTTTGCAGTATGGAAGAAAATTTTCATTTTTATTAATCAAGTCTACTATAATCACTGTATCACACTTCTTATATGGAATAGACTGTATATCATGTGTTTAGCATGAGTATTGTAAGCATGAAGGTAAGGAATAAGAAAGGTTTAAGAGCAATAAAAAAACTAAAATTCCCAGATAATTCACCTTTTGATTTATACAAACGCACTCCAACAAATATGATTTTACTTAAACAAATAAGCCTGTTAAAAATAATAAGATAGGTTCAATAACCGATAAGCGATCGCTGTATAAAAAAATCTGCACTATACCAGTAAAGCAAACAGAAATAAAAATATTATTAATACTGTTTCTTTTTTTAGCTGCTCAACTTAATTTATCGAGTGTTAGCTAAAATTATTCTACATGCTCCAAAAAAGGAAGTAGAAATTAGAGGGAAATAATTGATGATTTATATACGATAATTAATTTTATTTTTGATTATTGGAAAGGTCTACTTAGGGCTTTTTGAAAAAGTCTTTTTGTCAGTAGAGGAGTCAGAATTTCCGACAGAATGCTCCGCAAACAGGAGTAATGAGAATTATATAGCAATCAGGAATGAGTTGTGAGAATTGAGATGTTCCTTAAAAGTGTAGAATATAGCAATTATTATATTCATATGATACGTTTTTTTTCTCTTCTCTGTTCCCAGTTAAGTGTTCCCTCCATACCTAAAAATTTCCAATATCTCACAACTCAAATCATATTGCTATAGAAGGGGTCGCCAGAAAAATCTGCCCTTGGTTTTCTACCCAAATCTTGCTGAAAATATCTAGATTTTTGAACTATTACCACCTAAAAGCTAGCACTCTACTAGTACCTAAAAAGCCTAAAACTTTAAAATGTAAAGACTTTGAGATTTATTCAGCAAACCCTACTTACTATTCATCTTATCTTCAAATACATGGTTTTCTAGGATATTATTTCTTAATAGCGATTAAACGGATATGGTTTAACGAAGTCAGAAGTTAGAAGTTATTTTTGTAATGGGGATTTGAGCAAGGTTCCAAAAATATTTCGCCTTAAAAGGCGAGGTTGCACGACCCAATTATTTTGATAACAAGATACAAGATAAAATTATTTGTGAAAAAAATGGGCGATTTTAAGGCAAGAAGCAGAAAGAAGATGGTAGGAGGGAAGGGGAAAGTAGAAAGTTTTTAAGAAGTCCAGGAATTTTACAAATGATTTAGGATTGCCATATAACAACTCCGATGTGAATACTAATAAAATTATGCCAAATTTCTATCAATTAAAATCTCTGTTTATAAAAGTTCCATTTCAGGAAACTGACAATGAACTTGATGAACTTCCAAAAAATGTTATTTCTAGTTTAAATCAACAAATTCAGGCTTTACCTTGTCATCCTAAATATATCAAAATTTTGCAATCTACTTTAGAAGAAGCATTATATCAATGGCAAGAAAATCCAGAAGCCAATGAACTGGTAATTCTGAGCAGTGCTATAGAACCTTTATCTCAAATTATTCAGACAGCTTTAGTTAATTGGAGTAATGAAAATATCAGAAATATAAAATTATTATCCTGGTCAAATAGACCTAAAGATTTTCTGAAGATTGTCTCCAAATTACAAAATGATTTAGGTCTGTCTGCAAAGTTAGATGCCGATTGTAATTCTGGCAAATTTCAGGAATTAGTAGTTATTCCTTGCTTGGAATTTTGCTTTCTACGACATATACATGGTTTGGATGGAATTGAGTTTTTAAGAAATAGAATATTTCAAGATCATTCTCGATTTTGGTTAATTGGTTGTAATTCTTCAACATGGCAGTATCTTGACTATATTTATAATATTGATTCTTACTTCAAAAAAACTCTATTATTACCGACTATGACTGGAGAAGAAGTTATGGAATGGCTAACTCCTGTAATTACTGAAATTGAGTTCAAAAAAAATGACTTAGATGAAGAAAAACAATTTGCTAAAATGCAAGAACATTTTGATGATTTATCTTATATTGCTCAAGGTTTAAGTTCATCAGCTTCTCAATTATGGCTAAAATCTTTGAGTATGGTAAATATGGAAAATATTGATTCTCAAACAATAGAAAAAGAGAATTTTTTCGTAGAGTATCATCAAATTAAATCATTAGATTTACCAGAATTAAGCAGTAGCGATCGCTATCTTTTATTTTCTCTGTTTTTGCACAAAGAAATTAATCTATCTCACCTTGCTTTGAGTTTGGGAGAATCTGAAAGCAGAATTCAATTCCAAATTCAAAAATTATTACGCATGGGAGTAATTCAACGTTTAAATAATCTATTGAGTATTCATCCTACATATTATCCAAAGCTGCGTAAGCATTTAAAAAAATATAATTTTATTACTGATTTAATAGAATAGACTTATTGGAGAAATCAGTGCATAGGAAGTAGGAAGATGAAATTAACAATTTCATATCTTGAATTGATTTAATTAAAACTTTTGCAAGAGGTATAATGACTTTAAACTATCTAGGGTTAATATTCTTTTCTCATATTCATCTACTTACAGTAGCGCCAGGATTAAATGGAATAGGCATCAAAGATATAAATCTTCAGACTATTCTCCAAACAGTAATTGCTTTAGCTCTTGCTTATGGTTTTCTTATTAGTGTTAAATCTTTGAGTAAGTGGTTATCAGAAAGAGTTCCTTTAAGATTTCGAGCAGCAGCTAAACAATCAGAACCTTTTCTACAAGCCTTAATTTTATTGACTTCCACAATATATATACTGAGTTTATTTTTGCAACTTTCGACTGAAAATTTATTAGCTATAACCGGAACAATTGCTGTGGCTTTAGGTTTTGCTTTTAAAGATTATGTTAGTTCTCTAATTGCTGGAGTAGTAGCTCTATTTGAAATTCCTTATCGAGTAGGAGATAGAGTTCAAATTGGAGAAAATTATGGCGAAATTATTACTTATGATTTGCGGGGAATACGTTTACAAACTGTTGAAGATAATTTGGTATTTATTCCCCATAACAAAATTTGGAATGAGCCGATATCTAATGCTAATAATGGCGCTTTAGAAGCTCAAGTTACAACTGATTTTTATTTGGCTCATGGAGTCGATTCTGAACTGGTTATTAAAATTTTATATCTGGCTGCTTATACTAGTAAGTACACTCAATTAAAATTTCCAATTAGCGTATTAGTTGAGGAAAAACCTTGGGGAACTCAATATCAGTTAAAGTCTTATCCTATAGATGCTAGGGATGAATATATTTACAAAACTGATTTAGTGAGGCGAGTTAAACAAGCTTTTGCTAAACATAATTTTAATTATCCTAAAAGTAATTTCAGCCAAGAGTAAATATACACTAGGGGAGTGGGAAAGTAGGAGAGAATCCACCGCCTAATACCAATTTGATAAGTATTTGTTACAAATAGTAGAAGTAAGGAATAAGGAAGAAGAAATAAATATTGAAAAAAAGGTAAAAACAATAGAAATAACTATCTATAACGCACGATAGTCACTATTTTTACGCATATCTGATCGAGTGGCACTTTTCATAGCATTCTTTTTTCAAAAAAGTACCAGCTTTTAGGTTAATAGAGGAGAAAAAGTGAGGATTTTGGGGTAATAATGAGAGGAAAACTCAGGAGCAATTATGAATGACTACCTCTTCTACAACTTCTCTAAATCTTAACTCTTAACTACTGCCTACTCTCTACCCTAACAAAAAGACTTTCCATACGCAAACCCTAATTATTAATTGTTGAATGATTGTGTTTTTTGAAAATTTCAATATTTCTCCGATCCTAAAATTCGTTTTAGTCAAGAGCTAAGAATATTAGAGCTGATTTATAAAGTAAATATTAAGAGGCTTAACTTATTACAGGATAAAGGTTTTAGCGATTGTGAGGTATAAACCATAGATTCCTGAAACCTAGATAGCATAAGAGTTTTAGCTCAGTTTATAAATCAGCTCTTAAATACTTAACTAGCTATCAGTTATCAGCCTTTATATAAGGTTGCATAGAATGATAAAATTCATTAATCAATCTATCTTGATCTACACCGAAACGATACTGCGGTCAATTACTTTTGAAATACTATTCTATGCAGCTTCATTTCAATTTGGTAAAAAGGTAGTACTTATGTCATTGTGTCTGTTTGCAGAACTTTCTGCCCAAAGCTGGCCATATACCTCTGAACTTCTATTTGCAGTTAAAATACCACTAAATTTTAATTCTGTCAAAATGGACAAATTATTGATTTCAATAAATAGTTACATATTGAAGTGATAGCACAGCATTCAATTACTACTTTTTAGCTATCTCAGGAACGAAAATACTTACGTTTCAGCCTATTATTTCTTAAGTATTTTTAAAAGTAGTTATAAAATTAGCAGCATATCATTGTTTTTTATTATACTAAATCCCTGAAAAAACGCAAGTTCGTATAAATACAAAGCAAAATTTGTACCGAATTTTATGAGTCATATTTAAAATTTAAAACAGAGATTATATTTTGTACAAATTTTATTTATACTCATTTTTTCAGACTCTCTGAAATTCAAATCTGTAATATTTTTATAAAATTTTGTTGGTTTTATGGTTCGAGATATTTTTTTCAGACACACAAAATTATCATAATTACCTTAAATTTAATACTAATTTAAACTTAACCAAATCTTAAACAGAAGAATATTTCATCAATTATAAAAAAAGTACAAAAAAATCGAGAAAATCACTCAAGTCAACCCCACAAAAAAAGAACAGAACTATAATATAAACAGATATCGAACCAGCCCCAGAAAAATTAAAAATAAGGGCAAGGAGAGAATATGAAAGTAACAAACGAGCAAGAACTTGAAGAGCTGATAAAAAAAGTAAAACAAGCTCAAGAAAAATACGCCACTTATACTCAAGAACAAGTAGACTACATATTCAAAAAAGCCGCCCTAGCAGCCAATGCAGCTCGTATTCCCTTAGCCAAAATGGCAGCGACAGAAACAGGCATGGGAATAGTAGAAGACAAAGTAATCAAAAATCACTTTGCCTCAGAAATTATCTATAACAAGTACAAAAACGAAAAAACCTGCGGAGTTATCGAAGAAGACAAATCTTTTGGCTTTCAAAAAATCGCCGAACCAGTAGGAATCTTAGCAGGAATAGTTCCCACAACTAATCCCACATCAACAGCAATCTTTAAATCTCTAATTAGCCTCAAAACTCGTAACGCAATTATATTTTCTCCTCACCCCAGAGCCAAAAAATGTACTTGCGAAGCAGCTAGAGTAGTTCTCGAAGCAGCAGTTGCTGCCGGGGCACCAGAACAGATAATTGGATGGATAGACGAACCAACCGTTCCCCTGTCCCAACAACTAATGCAACATCCAGATATTAAGCTGATCCTAGCTACTGGTGGACCGGGAATGGTCAAAGCAGCCTACTCCTCCGGTCATCCATCCTTAGGAGTTGGTGCAGGTAATACGCCAGCTTTGATTGACGAAACTGCTCATATAAAAATGGCAGTCTCTTCAATTATTCTGAGTAAAACCTTTGATAATGGCATGATTTGTGCCAGCGAACAGTCAGTAGTAGTTGTGGATAGTATTTACGATAAAGTCAGAGAAGAATTTATTGCTAGAGGCGCTCACTTCTTAACCCCAGAAGAAAAAGATCGACTGCGGAGCAAAATTATTGTTAACGGACGGTTAAATGCAGAAATTGTTGGCCAGCCCGTGCAAAAAATTGCGCAAATGGCAGATTTCTCCATTCCAGAAAATACCAGAGTAATTATTGGTGAAGTAGAAGATATTAATCAAGCAGAACCCTTTGCCCACGAAAAACTTTCCCCCATCTTGGCAATGTATCGGGCAAGTAGCTTTGAAGAAGCTGTAGACAAATCCGAAAGTTTAGTCGAATTTGGTGGACGCGGACATACAGCAGCTCTATATACTTCCCCTGCCAATGCCGACCATATTAAACGATTTGAAGATACTGTAGAAACAGCCAGGGTTCTAATTAATACTCCTTCTTCCCAAGGAGCGATCGGCGACCTCTATAATTTCCGCCTTGACCCTTCTCTCACTCTCGGTTGTGGAACATGGGGTGGTAACTCGGTTAGCGAAAATGTTGAACCCCACCATCTATTAAATATAAAGACAGTGGCAGAGCGTCGAGAAAATATGTTGTGGTTCCGTGTGCCACCAAAAATTTACTTTAAATATGGCGCCTTACCTACTGCTATGCGAGAGTTGGCAGGTAAACAACGGGCATTCATAGTCACCGACAAACCTATTTACGAACTCGGCATGACTCGCGGTTTAGAAAATGTGTTGGATGAAGTAGAAGTTAAATATGACATATTTTATGATGTAGAACCTGACCCTTCCCTGGACACTGTGAACCGGGGTTTGGAAATGATGCGGAAATTTAATCCTGATGTGATTATTGCCATTGGTGGTGGTTCGCCCATGGATGCTGCAAAAATTATGTGGTTAATGTATGAGCATCCAGAAATAGAGTTTGAAGGTTTGGCAATGCGGTTTATGGATATCCGTAAACGGGTTTACGATCTGCCTCCTCTTGGTGAGAAAGCTATTTTGGTGGCAGTGCCTACTACTTCTGGTACGGGTTCGGAAGTTACACCTTTTGCTGTGGTGACTGACCGCCGAAATAATATTAAGTATCCTCTGGCAGATTATGCTTTGACTCCGACTATGGCTATTATAGATCCTGAGTTGGTGCTGAATATGCCGAAAAGTTTGACTGCTTTTGGTGGGGTTGATGCTTTGACTCATGCGGTGGAAGCTTACGTTTCTGTTTTAGCTTCTGAATATACTAATGGTTTGTCGTTGGAAGCTATCCGATTAATTTTTAAGTATCTGCCTTCTGCTTATAACAATGGTGCTAATGACCCCAAAGCCAGGGAAAAAATGCACTATGCTTCAACCATGGCAGGTATGGCTTTTGCTAATGGTTTCTTGGGTATTTGCCATTCTATTGCTCACCAGTTGGGAGCTATTTTCCACATCCCTCACGGTTTAGCAAATGCTTTGATGATTTCTCACATTATTCGTTACAATGCTACCGATGCACCATTTAAGCAAGCAACTTTCTCCCAGTATAAATATCCTAATGCTAAGTGGCGTTATTCTCGAATTGCTGATTATCTGTCATTAGGTGGGGAAACTGAGGATGAAAAAGTAGATTTGTTGATTGCTGCTATTGAGGAGTTGAAGAGTCAGGTGGGTATTCCCAAGGCAATTAAAGATGTGGTCTCTGTGAGTGAAGCTGAATTTTTTGCCCGGTTGGATGATTTAGCAGACCAAGCTTTTGACGATCAATGTACTGGTTCAAATCCTCGGTATCCTTTGATTAGTGATATTAAGCAGTTATTGACTAATGCCTATCATGGTGGCTTGGCTACTTCAGGAGAGTTAAAACTTAGTTGACAAGTTACGTCATTACGCAGTATAATGCGCTAGTTGATATCAAAAATAAAGTAGTGAAATTTGTCAAACCAAGAGAAGCTGCTGAGATATTAGGAGTTGATGTGCGCACGTTGGTCAAATGGGAACAAAGTGGTCAAATAAATGCCATAAAAACCCCATCGGGACAAAGACGCTATGATATTGAATCCTATATCAAAAGTACACCCGCAGTGACTAGAAAAACTATCCTATATTGTCGAGTATCAAGCAATGCTCACACGTCCGACCTCAATAGGCAAGTAGCGGAACTACAAAGTCTTTATCCTCACGCTGAAACCATTAAAGAAATAGGTGGCGGCTTAAACTTTAAACGTAAAAAACTATTGAACCTATTGTCTCAAATATTAAAAGGCGATATCCAACGAGTTATAGTTGCTCATCAGGATAGATTAGCTAGATTTGGGTTTGATTTATTCAATTGGTTTTGTGAGCAAAATAACTGTGAGTTAATAGTTTTGAATAGTAAAGACTTATCTCCAGAAGCAGAAATGGTTGAAGATATTTTAGCTATACTACATTGCTTCTCTAGTCGGCTTTATGGGCTGAGGAAATATAAAACTCAAATACAAAATGACTCACAAATATGCACAAGTCAATCAGGACAAAAGTCAAATTAAACTATAAGCAGAAAACGCTTTTGGCTCAACACGCAGGTTATTCCAGGTGGTGTTACAACTGGGGTAAAAGGTTTGTGGAATCAGGCATATAAAGATGGCTATAAACCAAATGCTCGTAAGTTGAGAGAGGTTTTTACCAACCACACAAAACCTCTTTATCCTTGGATGAAAAACTTATCATCTAAAGTGTATCAATATGCTTTTCCTACGGAATGCTTCGCAAACATTAACTTGGGTGAAGCGTTTAAAAGATTCTTTAAAGGGTTGGGTAAATATCCAAGATTTAAGAAGAAAGGCAGGTGTAATTCTTTTCCTACGGAATGCTACGCAAACACAATTGATAATTGTGGAAAGCCAATAGAATTAAACGGATGGAATCATAAATTACCTTTTATTGGTTGGGTAAAAACTTATGAGCTAATTGAAGTCACTACTCAAAAAATAACTATTAGCAGACAAGCAGGTGAATGGTATTTAAGTTGAGCTTTTGAATTTACACCAGACACCACACTCAAAAAAACTGAAGTAGGCTGTATCAATGCCTTTCATTGTTTCCAAGGCTGATGGACGACCCCCACCAGGGCGACGAATGCCCTTCATCTTTAAGGCTTCTTCATTCTCTAACTCTACTAAACCAAACTGCATTGATTGATCGTCACATCTCAATAATTGACTAATGTAGCTCTTACCACCCCAACCTAGTTTGAGTGCTTCCACCGCAGCATAACGACGACGATCTTTTTCCGATAAAGATTGATAGAACCTTTGCATATGTTGCTCTACTTTGGGAGGGTATGGTTTCATAGGTTATAGATATAGAGTACAGGATGTGCTGCATCACTTCATTCTATCATATCTTTCTGAATTTTCCGGTTTTATTTTGTTCTCATTCCTTACGACTTACCAGCTTCGTTCAATGTCCCAATTTCGGGCTAGCGCCTACTTCAAATGACTCATAGACCCAAGGTTCATCTCCCTTGGGTTTTATGTTTTTCATGGCTCTTAAGGGTTGCAAATCTATGCCGTATTTGCTAGGTGAGATTTGTCGGCTCAACGGGAGTGACTCTAGCAGTGCGGCAAAACATTTTGGGTAAAATGGGCACCCGTGGCTCTCGTAGCACCCGCTGCGAGGAATTGTTAGCAAACCAGCACGCCAAAGGAACCAGCAATCCGCCTGGCTCCTATTACAAAACTCTTAGACGAATATAACCCAATCAAAGTAGCACTAATACTTAAAACTTCAACATGCACTGCCACTAGATCCACCTCAGGGCCTATTTTCATTAGCCAGCACATGTTTCATCGCCTGACGGGATATGCGGAGTGGGATTTCTTGTTGACATACTCTCCGGCCTAAAGGCGCGGAGATTATCCTGAAACCAGGATTCTTGGTTTGCTAGCGCAAGGCTACGCCAACAATGAGTCCACTTAAATTAAACACCTTGCGGCATCTAACCCAGAGATGGTTCTCTCCCCAAGCGTTTGCTCTATTCCAAGAGCCTGTTCCCGTATGCCCTACGGTACAGTTCAAACCCAAAAAAACTTTGGTTCTCTGATACTTGTTGCTTAGAGCTTTTCCATATACAAGCATTCCTGTACAAAACCCCATAACTCTTCTCTTGGTCAGCATTCCCTCTCTTGGTCGGCGTTCCGCAAGCGAGCTGTCGGCGGCGCGGGGTCCGACCGCTTGCGCCTA
>NZ_CEZPJD010000012.1:23441-31119 GCF_983059655.1 Okeania sp. | reverse complement strand
CCGCCGCTAGGCGCAAGCGGTCGGACCCCGCGTCGGCGTCAGCTCGCTTGCGGAACGCCGACTCCTGTGAGGGAATGCTGACTCCTGTGAGGCAGTAGGGGGGATAAAAAGCTTATTATATAAAACTTTTAGCTATTGGACAGTTCCTGACATTTGTAAAGCAAGCCAGCGCACATTGCTATAATACCATGTAGGTGGTGCGTTACATTTCATTAACGCACCCTATCGGACTGAGTGAAACTATAATTCTACAAAAGCGATCGCAATACTTATTGTTTTTGTTGTTTAATTTCTGCTAAAATTTCAGGTAATATCTCGAAATCTGCCTCAGATAACTTACGCCCTGGTTTAGATTTTAGACGGTCAGCTAACGCATAAAATGCCTCGGTATCGTCTCGATGAGCTAATACATAAGCTCGTAATTCTGATTCATTCATGGTTTGAAAATTAGGATGATTCATAGAATTTTTACCTAACCACTTCTGTCAATTAAAACTTGGATATCTTCACCTGCAAGAATGAAAATATCATTGCTTCTTTCATCTAGTCTAACTAGAGAAATTGTTCAAGAATTTAGAATTTAGAATTTAGAATTACCTCTTCTTATAAATAAGAGGATTTAATAAAAGGATTTTTTTTCTTTTCTTGGTCTCATGGATATGGCGAGGAAACCTCGCCGTCCCTCGACCGCTTTTTTCTCCATGAATGGAGAGACTTTATACCTGAATTTTTCGGTAAACATTTAAAAAAAGGCAAAAACATGGGAGTGGGATAACTAGGAAGTCGCCTCATGTTAATACCCCAGGGAAACCTTTATCCACGAACGGCGCGGATTACTTTTGCTGCTGAGTGAGCGATCGCGCAAATAACTATGGAAGTACCAATGGCACTACCAACGATCAAACCAACTTCTTGATTTTCCATTGCTAAGTCGGTAATTTTATCTATTAAATTAGGTCTAACTTCCTGGACTTCGATAGAAGTTGTTTGTGTTTGGTTTTCTTGAGAGTAATTTTCCATTATTATTCTCCAGTATTAAAGGTCAAGCTACTTAATTTTCACTTTAACTAATATTGAAGAAAAACATAGCCCAACTTTGCCTCAATTTTAGGTAAGAGTTAGTGAGACAAAATTGGAGGTATTGAGCTGATTTAGATTTAGCCGAATAACCGTTAAACATTTAGCACTTGACTCTGGATAAGTAGTAGTAGCAGCTTAACCAAAAGATTGGAGTCATGGAACTAAGATTACTTGTTTTAGGATTCGGAGAATTTAAGTAGTTGTTACGTCTCTATCTTAATAGTTTTATACCGTTAAACACTTAGAACTCGACTTTGGATAAGTAGTAGTAGCAGCTTAACCGAAAGACAGGAGTCATAGAACTAAGATTACTTGTTTTACGGTTTAGAAAACCCCTTTTCTAAATAGCCTTAGACTTAACTTAATTATGGCCTTATGTATTGAAGGTTGCAATACCAAAAAGGTGTTAATTTTGGTTCAAAAACGTCTAAATACCATTTAAAGAATTAGATAAAATCAGACAAATTGACAAAAACAACTTTACATCATGTAAAAGTTCATAACTAATAAGGTATCGTGTTTATTATATAAAAGTTGATATTTATTATATAAAAGTAGGTACTTATTGTATGAAAAATTACATCAGATAAAAGTTGATATTATATAAAAGTTGATATTATATTTGAATTATCGCCTTATTTATTGAAGTTGGAATATAAAAGTTAATTTTGGTTCAAAAAGGTAATGATTTTGGTTAAGTTTTCCCAATCATTATGGCATTTTTATAAACTAATAATGACCACACAGTTTTTTGTTAAGTATGGTAAAAAAAAGGTAGTAGTAGTAGTTTGTAACCAAAATAAAAATGTGTTATGGGAAGAAAACCAAGTTCAATAAAACTTAACAAAGAAGGTATAGAAATGATTGATATAGCCAGAAAGAAAAAAGGTTGGAATAAAATAGAGTGGCAGTGGTGGGCAAAAGCATATGTCTCCGAATCGACCTTGAAACGCTTTATTAGTGGCAAACCTGTTTCAGTTAAAAATTTTCAAAGCTTATGTAAAGTTGTAGGGATAGAAGACTGGCAGTCCCTCGTTGATTGGGAAAATAGTGATAGTACCACCGTTGCCAAATTTTCTGAAGAACTTATCGTTACTTCCTTTACCGAAAAAAAACCACAATCTAAAGGAGGAATAGCTATAACTGGGGTTTTCACTTCAGAAAAAAAGGTTGAAGTGGAAATGGCACTGGAGCGTTTACGGGAGCTTTTAATGGAATGCAAAATTGTAGTTAAACCTGCACAGGAACCTGAGTCCAACTATGGATGTTCCGTGTATGGTCTTTTTAGCCTAGATCAACAGTTAGAAATTGAAGTAGCATTGGAGCATCTAAGGGTACTTTTGCTTACCTGCACAATTACATTGCATGACAGAAATACCTCTGGCATCTCCAACGATTAAACATAGAATTCATAGTTCTTGAAATTGTCTTCTATTTTTATGAAAACTGTTATTAATTACGATGGAATATCAAGAAGGAGTTTGGAGACCAAACCTCTACAGAATTGCTATTTTTCATTTTAGATTAATTGTCTTCTATATTTATGAAAACTGTTATAAATCACGGTGTAATATTAAGAAAGGGTTTGGAGACCAAAACTAAAGTTACTAAAATAATCATAAATATCATCTAGATCGCGAATAGCTGCTTGAGATAAACTATATTTATTCACCTAAATTTTCCTCTCGCAACCGCTGAATTTTTTGCTTTAATTGTGCAATAACAATTTCTCCATCAACTTTTTCACCCCTTTCTAATTGTTTTAAACCTACTTTAACTTGAGCGCGAGTTTCATCAAGCCATTCTTGATAATCTTGTTCTTGTTTTTCTAATAGTTTTAAAGCAACATCAATGGCCTGTTGAATATTGGTATACTTTCCCTTAGTAATTTGGGATTGAAGAAATTTTTCTTGTTCGGGACTTAAGATAATATTCATCATCCAATTTAAAAAATAAACTATATTTAATTCTATCCTTTATTGCGGAATGCTGCGTAAACGCTTTTCATGTCACGCAGCAAAACCCACCCTACAAAAATCTTTAACTTTTAACTTCAAACATTGGATAATCAGTTATAATAAATATTCTTAACTTCCTGGTAAAGATGTAGAAATATTAGACTCTCTTCAAACATTATCTGGAGAGAATATTTTACCAGGATTTATATTTAGATATGACATTTGGTAGTTAACTCTGAGGAATAAATAACCAAAATGACAAATTTGACTATCGAGCTTAACTCAGTAATTGACATGACAGAAGAACAATTTTTTCAACTCTGTCAAAAAAACTCGGATTTAAGATTTGAAAGAAATTCTCAAGGAGATTTAATTATTATTTCGCCGACGGGAGGAGAAACTGGCAGTTATAACGCTGGATTAATTTCTAAAATTTGGATTTGGAATGAGCAAAGAAAGCTAGGTATAGTTTTCGACTCATCCACAGGTTTTCAACTCCCTAATGGTGCTAATCTTTCTCCCGATGCTTCCTGGATAACTATAGAAAAATGGAATAATTTAACTTCCGAACAAAGAACTAAATTCTTACCTCTTTGTCCTGATTTTTTAATCGAATTAATGTCACCTTCCGACAGCTTACCTAAAACTCAAGAAAAAATGAAAGAATATCTGGAAAATGGAATGCAGTTAGGTTGGTTAATTAATCCTAAAAATCAGCAAGTAGAAATTTATCGTGCTGGTAAAGATGTGGAAATATTAGACTCTCCTGAAATATTATCTGGTGAAGATGTTTTGCCTGGATTTATATTAGATATGACAAGAATTTGGTAGTTAAAGAGGAGTCATTAGATTTTGAATTTTACCCGTAAATACGCACCCTACTAAACTAAGATTTTAACTCAACATGAAGTTAATTATAGCAGTTAGAGTAGAAACTTCTAATAAATCAGCAGTTTAAAAGTAATCGGCTTTATCGACTTTTCTCTGATATAATAACCTCTAAGCTATCACAGATTCTATTGGGCGAAGGATTTTTCTAGAATCGTAAAATGATGAAACTCACAACCAAACAATTTTTAATTGTAGTCGCGATCGCGCCTATAATACTACCATCTTTAATACAAACTACACCCCGCGCTAATGCTCAATCTCTTGGTACTAACTGTGCTGCTGAAGTTCTTGGCCATTGGCGAGGTTCACAGGTTAATATTCGTTCAAGTCCGGGGACAAGTTCGCGGGTGATTGACTCGGTAAGCGTGGGTGATTATGTGATTATTCTCAATGAAGGCGATCCCTTTTCTGGTCCATATCCACTGCGTCAGGCGGATACACAAGGCCAAAATTGGTATGCGATCGTCAAAAACCGAGAAGGTAAACCAGAGGGTATAATTCCTGCTAAAGACAGAGGGTGGATATCGGAGGATTTTTTGCAGTTGAGGTGTCCTCCCTAAGTCAATCAGGGGTTTGGAAACCAAACCTCTAGGAAATTGCTATTTTTCATTCTCGATTAATTGTCTTCTATTTTTATGAAAACTATTCTAAATTACGATGAAATATCAAGAAAGGGTTTAGAGACTAAACCCCTACAGAATTGCAATTTATCGACAGATACCGAAAATTATCGAAATTTTTTTGCGCGATCGCTAAGTTTTTCACAAATAGACATAAAATATGGTTAATCAAATTACCGATCTAAAATTACTTTATGAAGAAGATTATTTCCTGTGGTTAGAAGAAACAATCAAACTACTAAATAATCGACAATTAGAAAACCTAGATTATGAGAACTTAATTGAGGAATTAGAAGCATTGGGTAGAAGTGAAAAAAGTGCTGTTGAAAGTTTTGTGACTTTAATTCTTCAACATTTACTACTTTATCAATATTGGGAGGAAGAAAGAGCTAATAACTCTAGGCATTGGCGTGGAGAAATTTTTGCTTTTCGGACTCAATTAGAATACAAACTCACAACAAATTTACGAAATCATTTAGCTGAACGACTTGACTATCTTTATAGTAAAGCTAGAAAAAGCGCTCAAATTAAATCAGAACTTCAGTTACCAGAAATTAACCCTTATTCTCTGGAACAGATATTGGATGAAGATTGGCTTCCAGAGTAGTTACTTAATACCAGTTTGATAAATGTTTGCTACGAATCTCTTTTGTCTATTCTCTGTTCCCTGTTCCCTGTTCCCTATAACTAGAGTTTTGTAACATTCTTTTTTCAAAATGGTATAACATCTCTATCCTCTATCAATACGATTACACCACAATGTAGAGAAGTTCCATGGAACGTCCCTACAGGAATATCGTTCGCACTACTTATTGTTTTTGTTGTTTAATTTCTGCCAAAATTTCAGGTAATCTTTCTAAATCTGCGTCAGATAACTTACGCCCTGGTTTAGATGTCAGGCGATCGGCTAAGGCATAAAACGCCTCGGTATCGTCTCGATGAGCCAATACATAAGCTCGTAATTCTGATTGATTCATGGTTTGAAAATTAGGATGATTCATAGAATTGTTACCTCTCCATTTATGTCAATTAAAACTTCGATATCTTCACCTGCGATAATGAAAATATTATTACTTCTTTCATCTAGTCTAACTAGAGAAATTGGTAAATACATTTGTGTAATTCTTTGGCACCAAATAAAACATTTAACCGCCTGTATTTCTGTGGGCATTAGTTCACACCTCATACCGTTCTAATAAACTTACCCATAATAGTATGAAGTAAGGCAGAAGGAGTAATTAAAAAAAGGCAAAAACATGGGCAAAACAACCTTTTTCTGTCATTCAAAGTAGGGTATAATTGTCATTCGCCCCTACTACGATCTACCTAACCCACAACAGTAACACACCGAAAATTAACTGTATAACTGTCTATTTCCTTAGTATAACACACCGAAAATTAACATTTTAGAGGTGCGTTACATTTCATTAACACACCCTATAAAAGCTCCTAATTTTTAACTCCCACAAGTCGATATTGCACCTCCAAATAAACCAACAAAGCATTAATATCTGCCGGATTTACTCCCCCAATTCGAGACGCCTGCCCAATAGTTAAAGGCTGAACTTTCGATAATTTTTCCCGCGCCTCCAGCGACAAAGTAGATATAGCAAAATAATCTAAATTAGCAGGTAATTTTCGATTTTCTTGCCGACTAATTTGGTCAATTTGATTCTGTTGTCTTTGCAAATAACCGGAATATTTAATATCAATTTCTGCTCCCTCTTTTTCAACTAATTTCAAATCTAAATTCCCCAGATTATACTTTTCCAAATCCACATAATGAAAACCTGGTCGGCGCAAAAGTTCAGCCAAAGTAATGGAACCCTTAATTTTTGTCTGAGTATCCGCAACAATATTAATAGCCACCTCCTCTAATTCTTTAATTCGAGTTGAATTTAACCGAGCTTTTTCAGCAGTAATATTAGCTTGCTTACTCTCAAATAACTCCCACCGACGGTCATCAATTAAACCAATTTCTCGACCCAAAGGAGTTAGTCTTTGGTCAGCATTATCGGACCGTAAAATCAACCGATATTCGGAACGACTCGTCAACATTCGATAGGGTTCTCGCAAATCTTTTGTACATAGATCGTCAATCAAAGTACCAATATAACTTTGTTCCCTGGGGAAAATAATCATCTCTTGATTTTTAACAAATTTAACCGCATTTATTCCCGCTACAAGACCCTGAGCTGCCGCCTCCTCATATCCAGTGGTACCATTAATTTGACCAGCACAAAATAACCCCTCAACTTTCTTTGTCATCAACGTCGGATAACATTGAGTTGCAGGCAAATAATCATATTCCACAGCATAAGCAGGTCGCAACATTACACAATTTTCCAAACCAGGCAAACTCCGCAACATTTGTAATTGCAATTTCTCAGGCAAACCAGTAGAAAACCCCTGAATATAAAGTTCAGGAATATCACGACCTTCCGGTTCAATAAATATTTGATGACTACTTTTATCAGCAAAGCGAACAATTTTATCCTCAATACTCGGACAATAACGGGGACCTTTCGCATCCACCCACCCACCATAAACAGGAGACAAGTGCAAATTATCGCGAATTAGTTTGTGAGTTTCTTCAGTAGTGCGGGTCAGATAACAACACATTTGTTCCCTTTCCACCCAAACTTCCGGGTCGAAGCTAAACCAGCGCACTTTTTCATCCCCTGGTTGCTCTTCGAGGTCAGTGTAGTCAACAGAACGTTTGTCAACTCTGGCGGGAGTACCTGTTTTCAGTCGTCCGGTTTCAAAACCAAGTTTATTGAGGGTTTCGGTGAGACCGATGGCAGGAAATTCACCCGCGCGACCTGCTGGCATTGATTTGTTGCCTACCCAAATAACTCCCCCCAAGAATGTTCCGGTGGTAAGGATGACAGCTTTACATTTGAAGGCAACACCAAAGTAGGTTTCTACTCCAATAATTTCGTCATTGTCTCCCAGAATTAAATCTGTGACCATGCTTTCCCGAACTCGGAGGTTTTCTTGGTTTTCGACAATGTTACGCATAACGGCAGCATATTCCCGTTTGTCAGTTTGAGCGCGCAACGCCCAAACAGCAGGTCCGCGAGATGAGTTAAGGACGCGTTTTTGGAGATAAGTGCGATCGCTCATTTT
>NZ_CEZPJD010000012.1:4576-23341 GCF_983059655.1 Okeania sp. | reverse complement strand
AGACATATAAATGATTGTAGCGACTAAATCAATTTTTTAACTTTTGCAGACTATAGTCTGAAGACTAAATTAACTGAGAATCTTAAGATAACCTTCAAATATATTTTCAGCTCAAAGTGGGTTTAGCAGAAGCATTTGGAAGGGTTTTGAAGCAAAAACGGGAAGCTTTAAAGTTAAGTCAAGAAGAGCTTAGTTTTGAAGCAGGTTTACACCGCACTTATATTAGTCTTTTTGAGCGTGGTTTAAAGTCACCAACTTTAGATGTAATTTTTCGATTATCGACTGCTTTAAATATTCTTCCTTCTCAGTTTATTGCAGAAGTTGAACAGTTAATAAATACTACTTCAAGCTAGTAAAAAAATCATGAAAATTCAGAAAATGGAGAGTTTATTAACTTCCCCAGAAGTTGAGACTAATAGTATCTATTTACAAGCTCGTCACGATGTTGAAGAAGCAGTAAAACAAGTTGAATGGCCTGAAGGAAGTGGAAAATTTACTATCTATCCAGAAAGTGGTAAAAAAAGAGGAGAAGGAAACGGTGTTAAACCAATAAAAGTAAAATTTATCGAGTGTTTACAAGCTAAAGGTTGGAGAAAAGAAGCGTCTATAAGCGATAACTTAGGAAATGTAGATGCTGTGTTTAATAGAGCAGGTAAAGTAATAGCTGTGGAATGGGAAACAGGAAATATTTCCTCAAGTCATCGCTCTATTAATAAAATGGCATTTGCTATTCAAAGACAAGATATTTTAGCTGGCTTTTTAATAGTTCCTTGTCGGACTTTAGCAAAATATCTGACTGATAGAATTGGTAATTTTGAAGAACTGGAACCCTATTTTGATTTTTGGCGAAACTGTACGGCTTGCTATCCAGGTATTTTAAGCATTATTGGCATAGAATATGATGATACAAGTTATGATGTACCTAGAATTCCTAAAGGTACATCTGGAAGAGCAAAAAATTAACCTTCAACATAATCATTATTTTGATGATAATGTAAATTCCCCTCAGTTAACCTCTCAATAATTACATCACAATTTTGTATTTCTACACCAATCCAATTCCGACTATTTGCTTCACAAACAGCATAAGTTGTACCACTCCCGCCAAATGGATCGATAATTAAATCTCCAGGTAAACTAGACATTTGAACAACTCGATCTAACAACTTAGTTGATAGTTGATTAGTCTTTCGCTTTTTACTTTTAAATTTCCAATGACGTACAGGAGGAATATCATTCCAAACATCGGTTAAATTAACACCCAAGGGATTCATTGCCTGACGATGACCGCCATAGTCTTTGATTTCTTTGCCACAATGACGACAAGTTTCTATGGGAGTCCTAATTTTTCTAAATACTTTTGGTTTACCTTTAGAATAATATAAAAGGCTGTAGTGACTGGGATAAAGTCTACCAGTTATTGGCATACTAACTTTTAAATTAATTGTTATCCAATGGCGAAAAGTTAAACCACAATTTATTAGATGAGAGCCTAATAATATATTCCATTTAGGTAAGTTATAAATAAATAAACTACCACCAGGTTTAAGGATGCGACAACATTCATATATCCAAGTAAAACACCAATTCAAATATTCACTATCTACCAGAGAGTCATTAGATTTATTGCCATAATTTTTCCCTAAATTAAAAGGAGGGTCGGCAAAAATTACATCAGCAATTTCATCTTTGATATTCGGTAAAATTTTCAGGCAATCTGCCTCAAATAAAATACCTTGAATTGAACTAAAACATGGTTCAATTTTTTGGGCATCCTCAAAGTATTTTTCCCAAGAAAATTTACTTAGATTATTAAAGTTTAAAGAAAGTTGTTTTGCCATTTTATAATACAAAAGTAGGGGCAGGTTAATAGCCTACCCCCTAGACAAATTTCATGCTTTGACAGGCGCACAGTATTTCAACAATGCCATGACTCCCCGTGCAGTTCGGGGTACCTCATCTATTTATTTATTGTAATACATGGTACTATAATTCAGTAGATATTAAAAAAAATCATACTTAATATGGGAAAAATTGATCTTGTTTATTATAGTAAATGTATATGATGTACCTAAAGTTCTTAAAGATACATTTTCATCTTTGAGATTCGGTAAAACAAATAAAAGGAATATAACTTGTAACAGGAGTAATAGTAATATGTCTGTATATATAAAGCACCTTGAAGCTAAAGGAATTTATGGAATTTTTGATATAAATTTAGATTTTCATCAAGGGATTAATGTTTTATTTGCTAAAAATGGCAAAGGGAAAACTACTTTGCTACATATTATTGCTAATTTACTGAATGAAGATTATGAAAGATTTGCTTTTATTGATTTTGATTATATTAATATGGTGATGAGTGATGAAAGTCAAGTCGAGTTGAAAAATAACAGAAATGATGAGGAGATTATATTATCTTTGAATGGAGTGGAAGAAAAAAAAAATCCATTAAAAAAAACTAAAGAAGATACTTCTACAAAGTTTTCTAAACTAATGGCTAATGCTGCTTCTCTTATGGCTGCCGAGCTGTGGATAAATGATAATATTTCCAACCAATCCTCAGAACAAAAATTAATAACAGCTTATTTTCCAGCTTTTAGAAGTATGATAGAAGCTTGGGCATCTACACAGGAAGAAATTGGCAAACTAAAAAATATATCTGATGAAAAAAAGCAACAACTAAAAACAGATTTTGCACGTCAAATTTTTGGAGACTTTGTGCCCTTACTGAACTATCCATCTGTTCTTGAAATAGAGCAAGTATTAAACCAAGAAATTTCTGAAGCTTTTTATCAACTAAAGCAAGCAGAACAAAAATATTTAGGAAACATTCTACCTGAAATATTTAATACTCTTTCCAAAAATTCCAAACCTGTAGAAGAAGACTCAAATTCAATTCTAGAAGAAATCAAACAACTCAGTAACGATCTTAAGTTTCAAATGCTTGAAGACCTCCGCACTGCTGTTGAATCATTTCAAGCTAATGAAAAATCAAAAGAAGCTGCTGTCAGAATTTTAATTACCTACAGAGAAGCACTGCAAAAAATATCTGATGAACAGAAAACTTACTTTCAGAATATTGAGAAATATCTAGCTGCTATTAACTCATTTTTAGAAAGTAAAGAGATAGAAATTATCTTTAAAAACTTACCAACTTTAGGCATAAATTTTCATAATGGTATGCCTACTATTCCAGGCATAAGTAAAGCATTATCATCAGGAGAACGTCAAATTTTAACCATGATATATGCGGCCTCTCAGATGAGCGAACAAGAAATAGTTTTAATTGATGAACCAGAAATTTCTCTTCATGTAGACTGGCAACGTAAATTACTAGAAAAAATATCTCAACAGTTGGGTAACAAACAAATTATTGCTTGTACTCATTCTCCAGTAGTGGGAGCTGACTATGAAGATGAAATAATAATACTTGAACCTAAAATTACTCAAAATCCTCAAATAGTTTCAACAACGATAGTAAATGAGTAAATTTGGAATAAAAAAGAAGAGGAAAAATAATAATAATGGCAAAAAGCAGTCCCAAATTTACTCCACAAGAGTATCGAATCTACTTGATGAATAGTAGTGAAAAACATATTTTAGTTGAAGGCAAAAATGATAAATATTTTATAGAAAGGACGTTGTCTTATCTGGCAAATCAAATAAAGAAACCAGAATTAACAGAACAGGTTTTGGTAGATTCAGCAGAATCTTTAATTAAAGCTGATTCAGGAACAGGCAACAATAAGCAAAAAATTCAAGAAATTGCTAAAAGTATAGTTGGTAAATCTTACAGTCAGAGGTTTATCGGTTTTGTAGACCGGGATTTCGATATGTTTGATTGGGATTATGAACAAACTCAAATACTGCAAGACAATTTTCCAGGACATAATATAGAAGAACGAATTATTAGAACACGAGGACATTCATTAGAAAACTATTTATTTGAACTCGATATAGTTAGTAAATTTTTTGACATAAATACAACAATACCTAATGCCCAAACAGCCACAAATTTATTTAGACAAATTTTTAAATCGGTAATATATTCAGCTTGTACTGTTGGTTTAGCTGCTACTAAAAGTAGTCTATTACAAAGAATAGAATCAGGTATTGTTTGGAGAAATTTCATTGAGTTAACCTCTGGGGAAATAAATTTTTTGCTAGAAGAATGGTTGAATTTTTTGACCGATGAACGTGGTATACCCGATTGCAAAATTTTAGAACTTAAACAAAATTATAAAATCTATATTCAACCTATTAATCAAACATCTTTTGAGATTGTGAAATGGCTATGTCATGGTCATATTGGTTATGATTTTTTGAGAGAAGCATATATTAAATGTGTTATGCAAATTATCAAAGATAGCAAAGAAGCTGATAGTAAAGTTAACTGGACAACAAAAGATAAGATGTTCCAGCAGTTGATTAATTATTGGGTTCAGGAAATATTCAGTAACAACAGGATATATTTTCAAGAAATATTTGAAATGTTAGATTTAATCCTCTGAACTTTTCGGAAAATTTCCCTCCTGATAAGCAGTAATTTGCTCGTCACTCAACAAGTCCATAAAATCTGCTAACTCACTATAAGTAACACATCGAACTTCTGGTAAACCACAGACAGACTCAGCAAACCGAAACATTGCGTTCCAGTAAGCACCGTTATTCCAAGCTGAAAAATGATGCCCAATATCTATAGGAGCGCGGTTGCCATTGTAGTTCTTCTGGAAATATTTCATGTAAGTTTTCAGAGTATCCTCCTCATAACGTTTCGCATTACGAGGGTTTGGTTTTGCCTTAGAATGCAAATAATAAAAGTTATAATCCATTGACAGAACGTTTTTTCCACGAGAGTTAGTCAAACTAGCTAACGGAAAGTTCCAAATACCATTTTCCTTTCGCGGCCAATAGTTAGATAATGCTACTTTGCTGGTATCATAGCGGAAACCATTTTTGGCTAAAACTTTATACAAACCAGGACTTCGAGCTAATAGTGGTGCGCGAAAACCTTCGATGGCAGTGTGATCGAATACTAGAGAACCTGGCAATTCATTAATTTTATGCGCTCCAAAGAAAAATTGCTCGAAATATTGAAATTCTTTGCTCCAGTCTTGCTCGCTCCATTTGCTACCATTAAAATGACCTACTGCATGAGACCCGATCTCGTGACCTTCTTGATAAGCGAGATTAACTTGTTCGAGTCTCAGAGCAATATCTTCTGCTGTATCACCCCAACCAATATCCGACCGACCTTTTCCTTTCCCACCGGGAGCATCGTAAAGTGTTCGTTTGTCTTTGCTGACAAAATATACTGCACTGACAAAATAAGTGAAGCGCAGGTTAATGCCTTTTTTCTCCATTTCTTGGGCAAAGTTGCGCGATCTTTTCCAAGCGTCTAGGGAACGGGAACCATCAAAAGCTAACATCACAAATTGGGGCGGTTGATCTATTTTGCTCACGATACCTTCATCTTGCATTAGTTTGTAGAGGAAACGTGCATTCCAAAGGTTCAACTGACAGCTATTTCCACCATTAGCTTTGACACAAGCAGTGATTAATTCTTGAGGAAAAGGACCCATGACTTGGTTATTTTCGACGCAATAACCGATAATTTTGTTGAAGGTAGCTCCCTCCGGACATCTTCTGTTTCCGTATGCTTGGAGAAATAATTTTTCTGACCATTGGTTACTATTGCAACTGCCACCACCTCCCCATTCTTGGCATTTTTTTATCATTGTTGGAGTGAATGGACCGATAACATATTCGCCAGATTTGATGTAATAGCCTCCTTTATCGTTGATGGACTTTTTCTCAAATTTTAATGTTTCTGGTTCAGCAATTTGATTGTTAGTTGTCTCAGAAATATTAGATCTATTCCCGCAGGCAGATATTAATAGTAAAGTGCAATAGATTAAGGCAAAATAGTACGATTTTATTTTTTTTAGCATTTTGAACTCTTCAGTAACGCCTGATTTGATATTTTTAATTTTGGATTTTAGAAAAACCCTCTGTGAATAACATTATATTAAACTTGGGCTATGTTGAAGGCGCACCAGAATTTATTACTGAAGTTGCGAATAGTAGTGCTTCTTTTGGCTGAGGAGAAAAATTGAAAGTTTATCGACGCAATTAAGTACAAGAATATTTAGTCTGGCAAGTTTACTAACAAAAAATCGATCAGTTTCGGTGGCGAGAGGGCGAGAGGGAGAATATATTAATTTGCAATGCAATATATATGAACAGGATATTATTAGAAGTGAAATTTTTCCTGGTTTATGGTTATAGCTTTCTAATTTAGTTTCAGATAATTTAGTAGAAGTACAGTCGGAGTTACAAAAAGGTTTAAAAACATCTCAGCATGAGGAATTTTGAGCACAGTTAAATAAATCTCAAATATAGAGATTTTAAGCTAGATTCGATCAAGTTTACTGAAAAAACAGTTGTATTACTAAATGAATTTCTTGCCTTCCCTTCTACAAATTTTTTATACACGAATCATCAATATAAACTTGATTTCTACCAGCATTTTTAGCATTGTATAGAGCCATATCTGCTGCTTCTAGTAATATTTTAGGATTAGAGTCAGTAAAGCAGCTAGTATTTGCAACTCCTAAACTACTTGTCACAAACTTACTCACTGCCGAAGCTGCATGGGGAATTCTTAAAGCTTCAATTTGTGCTCTAATATTTTCTGCAACCTTCAGCGCTCCTTCTATGGGAGTATTTGGTAACACAACTACAAACTCTTCTCCTCCATATCGAGCTACAAAATCTCCTGGTCGCTTCACTGCAGCACTAATAGTTTGAGCCACCTGTTGCAAACATTTGTCTCCCTGCTGATGGCCGTAAGTATCGTTGTAGGGTTTAAAATAATCTATATCCACCATAATTATTGACATAGAAGTTTTATCCCGTGTTACCCTTTTCCACTCTTGGTCTAGTTTTTCCTCAAAATGGCGACGGTTACAAATTCCTGTTAAACCATCAATATAAGCTATTTCTTTTAATTCTTGATTTAGTTTTTCTAAACGATGATAAAGTTGAGCTTGTTGAATAGCGATCGCTATCTGAGTTGCCAAGCGCCTCAATAGATCGGTGTCTGAGATTTGCCATTGTCGCTTATCAGTACATTGATGAGCTACTATTAATCCCCATGCAGTAGTTTCTGAACCTTCTTTCTCCCCTTCTTGATTAATTAAAATTGGCAATACCATACTTGCTTTAACTTGAAACTGTTTGAGTAGCCCGGCATGACATTTGTTTACATCTGGATTTTCAACATCTTCTATTATACTAATATGACCTTGTTTATAGCGTTCCATAATATCTGTGTTTGGAAAACATGGATCTTCAATAATTTCACCTAAAATTGGATTGCTACCTACTGCTACAGATTCTTTTTCTACGATACCTTTTCCGTTTTCCAAAAAACGATAAATTAAGACACGATCGCACTCCAAAAAAAACCTTACTGACTCTACTGTAGTCTCTAATATTTCATCCAAATTTAAAGATCTATGAATTCGGTCTAGAATAACTCCTAATAAATGCTCTTTTTCTCTAAGTTCCTCCACAGCTAGCTCTGCTTTTTTACGATCCGTAATATCCAGCACTGTGCCAAATATGCCTATAGGTTCTGAGTTATTATTTACATTATTATCTAAAACTAAAGTAGCCTGAGTATAAATATATCTTAATGTACCATCTGGTCGAATAATTTGATATTCACATTCACAACTTTCTGCCTTTTCTAAGATGAAAATCACATTTTTATCCCATAATTGTTGGCTTTCGAGAGTAAACATTTCCAGCCATTCTGAATAAGTTGGTTTTGGTCTGTTAGGGTTGAGACCAAAAATACGAAATACTTCATCTGACCAAGTTATTTTTTGCGTCTTTAAGTCGTATTCCCAATTTCCTAAATGAGCAATTTTTTGTGCTTCCTGTAGCTTGGCTTTGCTTTCTTTTAAAGCATTTAAACTTTTATTCTTCTCATGTGTATAACGAATTACTCGATTTAATGTATATTCGTTAATTTCTGATTTATTCAAGTAATCTGCTACCCCTTTATCCATTAAATCCATTTCTAATTCTTGATTTTCTGTATCTGTGAGTAATACAATTGGCGTTTGAGAACCTAGATTAATTGCTGTTTTCATTAATTCTAATCCTTTTGTTTCTCCAATATGATAGTCAAGCAAACAAATATCATGTTGATTTTTTTTCATTACGGTTAATCCTGTTTCATAAGTATTTTCCCAGTCTAGTAATATTTTTGGTGATTCCACCTGTGACAGCAAGTTATAGATCATAATAAAATCGTCTTGATTATCTTCTATTAAAAGGACTTTAATGAATTTCTTATTCATCGAAAAAATTAGTTCTTACAATTTTTTTTTACAATATGAGTATTTAAAAGTTAATAAAAAATTATATTTTATCTTGCCTAGAAAACTGGAAAAAGTCGCAGCTTGAGTTTCAGTGATACTATTAAGAGCAAGTAATATCATGTTCCCCCTCCGGGGGAGCTGTGCTAACGTTTGAATACTTACACTTTGCGGGAAGGAAAGCAGAAGGCAGAAGGCAGAAGGCAAAAGGGAAGAAAAGGCTTGAAGGGAAAAAGTTTTTTTATCGTTAATTATCCGGACATGATGTAAGCTTGTTCTTGTGGTAGCAAATATGACTTGCTTGAAGTCTTTAATAATCATTGTTTTACTTTTAACTGCGGACTGTACATTTTAGATTATCTACTTTTTTTCCAGTTATTATGGTGACTTATGAATGAAGGTAGTAGTGATTTTTTGATCTTGATCAAGTGAGTCATTGAACTTTAATAGAGTGAGTGAGTCAACTCACTTTCAGTTAAGTAGATGAGTAAACTGTTGTGATAAGCATCATATTCTTCTCTATTTTGATTATATTTTTTATTTTTTATTTTTTATTTCTCTATATCAGAATGATGGGCACTTTCTCTGTATCAAGTCAAATATTCGGCTCTCTTTGAAAAGAGGGAGTAGGGAGTAGGAGGAAATAATTGATAATTTATGTGGGAGAATTGATTTTATTTTTTATTATGAGAAATGCCTAATAGAAATAGTAGGGAGTAGAGAAATATTCGTGCCATATTTGCGTAGTACTATGGGAATAAAAAAGCAACAGCAGTAAGGCTCCGTGGGGTGAGACAAACGTACTTTCCATAGCATTAATTATTCTATGTTTTGTGAATAAAAAATAAATTATTTGGCAAGGAGGAGAGGTAGGGAGACTGAGGAGGAGTTTTAATGATGCTTAATCAAAAGAACTTAATATTTCTAATTTAGATTTGTGGAAGTACCCAAAGTCAAATTCCATCTGCTTGAACCCTATAGATATATTGGTTGGAACTAATGATTATACTGCAATAATGTACTTCACTTTGGTATAGTAAAGTCTTGATGCATAATATTCAACTACTTATTTTACTGTTGCATTTATTCATATTTATTATTTCTATACTTCCCACTGTGAGTGCATAAATTTAGTTACAGACGTTAATCAAAATACTTAATTACCAGTAGATAATAAAGAAAAGAAAAATTTCTTATTTTAACAGAAATTAGCATCAGAATAATAGAGTAGTAAGCAATAACAATCAAATTATTTGATATGGTAATAAATGCTAACTAAATTAAGATTATTAATAGATAGCATTATCTATATTAAGCATAATATTGTAATATGCAAAATAGCAATTTATGGTTAGGTATTAATACATAGTTCGATTGTCACCCAGAACTAACTATCCAAAAATTATCTAACTATTGTGACTGTTCAGACTGTGTTGGTAAACAAATCAGATTATCATTCTGGATAAATATTAAGCCTTGCTGACGTAATTTACCCATTAGACGAGTCACAGTTACGCGGGTTGAACCAATAGCACTGCCAATTTGAGCATGGGTCAAAGGCCAAGGCAAAAAATAACCACTGGTTACTTCTGGTTTATCTTGGGCGATCCATGGTTCCCCATATTCTTCAATTAATAGCGTCAGAAATCCGAATAATCTGTCAATAGTGCGACGTTGGCCTAGAGTACTTAGCCACAGAAGCTTCCGTTGATGTTGGTATCTAAAGGCATCTAAGACTTCTCTGCGAAAGTGAGGCCAATTATCTAGGTCATGCCAATACATCCAAAGCACAGTTGTTTGATCTGCATGAGCATAAGCTTGAAGCGTAAATGGTGACTGAGCTATAAGTTCAAATGGTTGACCAGCACCAACAAATCCAAGGAAAGCTTCATCGGAAACATCATTCGTGTTTGATTTGCTGGACTTATTGCGACTGGCACTAATATGGGCATTACCCACTAAACGAATTGACCCTTTTTGTACTAGGTACAGTAAACCTGGACGGGCAGGAATACGTTCATCTTTGCTAAAAGCTCTGCTACGGTAGTGTTCTTCTGCCCAATCTATGATTAGTTGCCAAGTAAGAAATGGCCTGCTAGTAGGTGCAGAAGTACTGCTAGGTTGCGTATTCAGTGACATTTCTGGTAAATCTGGATGTGATGATAGTTGCATTGGTACTTTTTTGTAGTAATAATTGGCCTGAAGTTTAAATCACTTCGGTAAGAGGAATAGAAGCAGATTTTTATCTTTCTGCTTATACCAGTTTTATCCTTAGTTCCAGTGTAGCAAAAAACACATCTAATTCTGAATATTCAAGAGAAATTTTCTTTGAGGTGTTCAAGAATTAAGAATTTAGAATTAAGAATTTAGAATTACCTCTTCTTATAAATTAAGAGGATTGGATAAAAGGATTTTTTTCCTTCTCTTGGTCTCATGGATATGGTGCAGGTTTCCTCGCCATCCCTCGATCTCTTTTTTCTCCATGAATGGAGAGGCTTTAAACCTTAATTATTCGGTAATCATATTGGCAAAATTATCATTTAAGTACATTTCTATACAAATTTTACAAAAAGCTATAAATTTATACCTGGAACAATTAAAATTATTTTGCAGGTACGAAAATACGTTAGAAGTTTGGGAAAAGAAAGAAGAAATTCCGATGAACCAAACTATCAATAATAAAGCAATTGTATATAAGTCAGCGATCGCTCTGAAATTAGCTTCGGTTTGTCAACAACCAGCGATATATATTGCTACTGAGTTAGTTAAATATTGTAGGGAAATTGTTAATAATGACATTGACAAAGATATAGAAAATTTTGAGTTCGAGGTGATTTCATCTAGCATAATTGACTGTAATTTAACTGATTTTAGTCTAGCTAACTGGTTGCATTATCTAACTTATTTCCCCCTAAATTTTGAGCAACAAGAATTACAGGTTGGAGTTGACTTTAACGAAGTCAGAAGTTGTTTTGATTACTTTGATAAATCTTTAGAAAGCACAAATTTGTTTCCCATTCAGTATAGTCATGCTCGTTGTTGTTCGTTATTACGGATGGGTATACGCGATCGCCTAATTAATCTTGCTCCCATGGATGCAGATACCAGTGGTAAATTTTGGCAGTTGCAAACTTCTCAACCTATATCCTGGCAACAACCTAATGGGCAGTTACAATTTTCACATAATTCTGAATATCAATTAATTGCTCAAATTGCTTCTACTTTTGATCGTATCTATTGTGTTTCTAGCAGCAAAAAACCTATAAATTGGCAAAAAGTAGCTGATGCTATCAGTGTAGCTTTTCAAAATTTTTACAGTCATTGTCGTATTTGGGGTGAAGTGAAGGTGAAAAAACCGAAGTTAGCACAAGCTAGATTAGGTTTAGTTTTGCTTACTCAGTCTGTACTTAGATTTTTATTAGAAGAAGGGTTAGGTGTGGAAGCACCTGTAGAGCTTTAATTTTGGTGTTACAATTTTGATTGTATTTAACATCAAACTAAGACGTATGAGTTATATTGTAATTTATGACGGCAACTGCAATTTATGTGTAACGTTGGTGCAGGTGTTGGAAAGTATAGATAAAGGTGAGCTATTTGAGTACATTCCTATGCAAGATTTAGAAAAACTAAATCAATTTGGTATTACTGCTCAGGATTGTGAAATGGGTATGATTTTGATTGATGGTAATGCACCGGAATGTAGGTGGCAGGGTAGTGATGCAGCGGAAGAAATAGGGCGACTTTTGCCTGTGGGGGATGTGTTTGTGGCAGCATATCGGGGTTTACCAGGGGCAAAATGGATGGGCGATCGCTTTTATGAACAGATTCGAGATAATCGTTATACAATATTTGGTAAGCGTTCTACTACTTATAATTCACCTTATCCTTTTGGTTGTAAAGCTTCTTTAAACTTATTGGAGACATCAGGGAATAGGGAGATTAAGGCTAGTCCAAAAGAATAAATCTTACAACTATTGACAAAAATTTTATCTCTTTGTTATACTACTTTTCAAGATAGCATACAATATTAGTATCTATTGTCTCTTGTTGGCTGCTGTCTCATCGGTGGTAGATATATATATTCACTTGTATATCTCAATTTGTAATTAATTTTTAGTACAGGTAGGTGTTTGTAAGTAGGTAGTTTAGGAGACTAAATGCTTACAAGCGTTTAGGTATATTAAAGACTAGCTACAAGTCGAGATACACGAGTCAGTATACATATCTACCATTGATGAGACATTAGCTGAAGCTAGTACCACTTATGTAGTGTTTATTTAGTTTGAGTAATACTCATTTTATGAAATTCCTTGTAGAAAAATATCCTAATGTTATATGTGAGTCAAAAGTGACATTAGTTGTCACTATTAACTCCTATTTTTTGGAAAGCTTCTATCAAGATAAGGGAGTTTTTTTTGAGTAACTCACTATTTCACTATTAGTGATAGATATCTGATGTTCTGATGTGTTATTCGCAAATAACTCAAAGGAAATATCAGTAAAATGATTACAAAAAAGCAGCATTCCATAGATGATTATGGTGATTTAATCTATAAATCTTTAAAGCTTTTAGCGCAAGCTTTATATCCATATATTAAAGAAAAAATGCGAGAATACTACTCAGATAATTGGTTGAAAGAAGCAAAAAATATCTTAAAAAATCAGCAAGGATTAAACAAACGCAACTTAGATGAAGCTTTGCGTAAAGATGTATCTTTGCAACTAAAGCTTATCTATAAACTGTGGGATAATATCTTTCAATATGATTTAAGTCAAGGAACAGAAATGAGTAAATCAAAAGTAAAAAAACTTCTAGATATTCGTAATAATTTTGCCCATTTTTTGCCATTTCCCAAGAAAAAAGCAGATATAGCACTTGACAGTATTATTCAACTACTTAAAACTATCAATGCAGCAGAAGTAGAAAATGTAGACAAAATAAAAAACAGGAAGTATTAGAACTCCTGTTCTAAGCAGATAAGAGCGTGTAAAAAAAATACTATTAGACATCTCCAGAAATTAAAAAAAATCAATTATTATCCATAAATTGTCAATTATTTATCTCTGTTTCCTATTCCCTATTCCCTCTTTTCTGGAGATTTCTATTTGTTTATATTCACTTACTATCATGCTATTTTTTTTAATGTAAGTGTAAGTTGTAGCCTTATCTACCGTAATTTAATTATTTCGGTACAACATAATAAGATTTCAGCTTAAACCTAAAATTGGTTTAGTTCGATTATTAGTCTAATTACATTGGGATTATCAAAATGTTCGTATTAATTTCAATTCTTATCTTGTGCGATATTTTCAAACTTTTGCCAATTTACTGAATAATTAAGATTTAAAGCCTCTCTTTTAAAGGAGAAAAAAGCAGTCGTTTGCGGAGCAGTCCGTTAGGATGGGATGGATGGGTTTCCTAAGCATATCCAATCGACCAAGAGAAGAAAAAATTTTCCTTAAGAGTCAATCCTCTTCTTTTCAAGGATAGGTAATTGTTAATTATTAATTATTAATTATTAATTGTTGAAATGGTAGCTTATCTAGCCAAAGAGTATATAGCAATTGGCGAGAGGAAAATCAAAGTAATGAAGAACGTTTATACGAACTAGGTTTTGACTGTATTGACATTCCTACAACAGAAAAACAGAGTGTCGATCAAAAATTAATAGCTGACTGTGAAAGAGAACTTCATTCTATTCCATCTACTGACATCTTAATTTTAATTACTGGAGATGGAGACTATAAAAATCTTGTTCGTCAATGGCAAGCTAAAGGTAAAAAAGTAATCATTTTTGCTAACTCAAAGAATGCTAATCGAAAATTATTTAGTCTTGCTGACGAAGATTATTTTGTGGACAAAAAACTACCAGAATTATTTGAAGTAAAAACTAGGCTTATACAAATGATATAATTAGTATTTGTCATTTAATTTTGCGAAATTTGTCAATCTACTTGATGGGAAATGTTGTTAGATAAAGTCTAAGGATAGAAACCTAGTTTGTCTTGTAATTTTACAGAATGAAACAAACTAGGTTTCAGAGAAAATTTTGCTAATTATTATTTTTTTGTATTAAGTTTATCAAAAAATATAAAACAATACTTAGTAGCAGTATTTAATCAAAATTAGTTAATATAATACTAAACAACTATTTAACATCAAAAATAATATGACTATCCGTAATAACCAAGAGATAATTTGTAAAAGCTTGAACACTCTAAGTCAGGGTTTATACCCTTATCTTGTCAAAGAAATGGAAGCAAATTACTCAAATGACTGGGTAAAAGTTGCAAGACCAATTCTAAGTATTCCCAAAAAAAGTGATTTAGAAAAAACATTATCTGAAGATGTATCTTTACAACTAAAGTTAATTGTGAAAAAGTGGGATGATGTATTCAAAAAAAATAACAATTTGAGTAAAGCAATAGTAGAAGAGCTTATAGAAGTGCGCAATAAGTGGGCGCATGGCACTCCATTTTCTATAGATGACACTTATCGCGCCCTTGATAGTATTGCCAGACTCATTAAAACTATTGAAGCAGAAATAGAAGAAGTAGAAAAAGAAAAGCAAGAAGTATTACGAATTCTATCTCAACAACAATTTCGTCATGAAAATATCCATACTCCTTCTGTTTCCCCAGAAGAAGAAAAAAGAATTATAAAGAGATTGAATGAAATATTAGAAAAAATTTCCTTTGAAAATCCTTCTCTTTTAGAAATTGCTTTAACTCACCGAACTTATCTTTATGAAAACCCTACAGAAGTAAGTGAAGATAATAATCGTTTAGAATTTCTTGGTGATGCTTTGCTCAACTTTCTTAGTGGAGAATATTTATACCGTAAATACCCAAAAATGAAAGAAGGTGACATGATTCAAAAACGTTCCAGTTTAGTGGATAATCAACAATTAGCGAAGTTTGCGATAAATTTAAACCTCGGACAATTTATTCTGCTAAGTAATGGAGAAGAATCACAGGGAGGGCGTGAAAAGAATTCATTATTAAGTGATGCTTTTGAAGCAGTTATTGGTGCTTATTATATTGATTCTGGTATTGAAGCAGTGCGCAATTTTTTAGAACCAATTTTTGCTGAAACTCTCAAAAATCCTCCTAATTATATTGAGAAAACAGAATATATTAATACTGATAACCCCATAGGTTTTCTTCAAGAGATGGTACAAAAAAAGTTTAAAACTGAACCTAAATATGAAGTTGAAAGAAATGGTGGTTCTGACAATCAACCAGAATATATAGCTATGGTTTTGATCGATGATGAAGACTATGGCGAAGGTCTAGGTAGTAGTAAAAAAGAAGCAAAAAAACAAGCTGAGAAAAATGCCCTAGCCAAATTGAAACAAGAAGGATTAATATAGATAAATATCAATAAATATAATATTGAAAAATGACAAATAAACTACCTGAATTTAAAAATTCTGAACTTCTAAAACAAGCTTTAACCCACCGCTCTTTTTTAAACGAAAACTCTGGAGAAGAAGATAACGAAAGTCTCGAATTTCTAGGCGATGCTGTGTTAGGTTTCCTGGTAGGAGAACTACTCTATAGACGTTATAAAGAAGAACATGATTTAAAGCCTAAAGAACTTACTCGCCTCCGTTCACTTTTAGTAGATGAAAAACAATTGGCAAAATTTGCAGTTCAACTCGAAATAGGTGAATTAATGCGCCTGGGTAGAGGAGCAGAAAAAGATGGAGGCCGTCAAAATCCTGCCTTACTTAGTGACACTTTTGAAGCAATAATTGGAGCCTTTTTTCTAGATTCAAATTTGACGAAAGTTCGCCCTTTTGTGAAAAAAATTTTTCAACCCGTTGCAGATGAAATAATTTTTCCAGATTCAGAAAGCGATGCACAAACAAATGATTTAGTAGATACTAAAGGTAAATTTCAACAGTGGGCATTGGCAAAATTTGGAGAAAATCCTAAATATGAATCTAATAATGGAGAAGGTCCGGATCATGCCAAAATATTCACTGCTGAAGTTAGAGTTAGGGGAAAGTTATATGGCGTGGGAAAAGGGCATCGTAAACAGGAAGCTGAAAAACGAGCGGCAGAAAAAGCTCTGAAAAAAGTAGGATTAATTTGAAGAAAATATGGGGGTCATTTCAGTTATCAGTTATCAGTTATCAGTTATCAGTACCTCTGCAATAAAGAGGTTTGAAATAAGGAATATTCTCTTTTTTTGGCATTGCTGAAATGTAATATTGTAAGTAGCTGAAGATAAAATTGAAAAACTTATGTTTTGCGTTGATACTTAATCTAAAAATCATTACCACTCAGCAACGCCATTATATGCACAAATTTTTCGACTGATAGCTGATAGCTGATAGCTAATAGCTGATAGCTAGTTAAATTAAGCAACAGCTTGACGTCCTTCAGTTTGACCAAACCGAATATAATGTTCTAACCCATTGATAAATAAACCATTTGCCACTGCATCAGCAACTTCTGGGTAAGTGGCCAGATAAAATTCTTCATCAAAAGCAAACTGAGGCGATCGCCCTTCTAAAAAGCCAAATTCTAACCAATGTTCAAACCCGTTACTAAATACACCATTTGCCACGGCATCTGCTACAGCGGAATTTTCTAGCAAGTAAAGATTTTCGTCGAAACTGCTAGGAATATTGAGGGAAGGAATATTTGGAGGTTGACTATTAGAGTTTAGTTTGGCAACAAAAATATCATTCGCTGTACTACTACCATCTGGAATAAATTCCGGAAAAGCACTGGAGTTACTGGAGCCGACAATATAAGCGTTGCCAACTTCGTCTACTGCAATGTCATTGCCAAATATACCCAAATTATTGTTGCTCTCAAAGGAAATTGAATATTCTACAGTTGCACCATCGTTAGATATTTTACTGACAAAAGCATCGGCAAAGTTATCGTTGCCAATAATATAAGTATTGCCAACCGCATCAATATCAATACCTTCGATAGACTCGAAATTTGCTCCACCTAAGTAAGTCGCATATCCAATAGAGCGATCGCTATTCACTTTAATCAAAATTCCATCACTTTCACCCCCACCAAAATTATCTTGTAAAGCATTAACAGTGGGAAATTCTCCAACTGGGGGTACTACTGCATCACCTCCGATAATTTGACTACCGGAAGCTCCTGCTACATAAATATTGCCCACTTCATCTACGGCAATGCTATTACCAGTATCTCCATCTACCGCACCATAATAAGTGGAAAAAATTAGGTCGCTACCGTCACTATTAAGTTGGGTAATAAATATATCTCGGTCTCCACCTAAAGAATTTTGTACTGCATTTACTGTCGGAAAGTCAACGGAGCGAGTATCACCAGTTATATAAGCATTGCCACTACTATCTATAGTAATATCCTTACTTACCTCCGTATCATTTCCACCAAATAAAGTTGAGTAGATTAATTCACTACCATCGGCAGATATTTTACTGACAAAAGCATCACGATTAAATTCACTAATTAAAGTATTTTGTAGGGCATTTTCTGTGGTAGGAAAGTCACCTATACCAGTCAGAGGGACGATGGGAAAACGGAGTAAAGCACCTGTATCTCCTGTTATATAAACATTGCCATTATCATCTACAGCAATACCACTACTAAAATCGTTATCTTGCCCACCTAAATAAGTAGAATACTCAATATTACTACCATCATCAGATAGTTTAACAACAAAAGCATCTCCTGAAAATTCACCGCCACCATAAGTACTTTGCAAAGCATTTACTGTTGGAAAGTCAACAGAATTAGTATTACCTGTGACGTAGATATCTCCACTTTCATCTACTTCAATATCTGTACCAAAATCATCACCACTTCCACCTATATATGTAGAATAAAGCAGAGTTCCATCAGGAGAATATTTAGCAACAAAAGCATCACCAGAACCAAATTCATTACCTCCAGCAAAGCTATTTTGTACAGAATTTGCAGTTACTGGAAAATCTATAGAGTTCGTACTGCCTGTAATGTAAATATTGCCTTCTGCGTCAGTAGTTATACCTCGTCCATCTTCAAAACTACTACCTCCTAAAAGGTCAGAAAATTCTATATTTGGGTTATTATTTGAGGGAATTTGGGAATCGAAATTTAACCCTGGGTTACTAATTAAAACTATATCATTAGTTTCTGGGAAATTTTCTACTGGAGTAATTACCTCTGGAGAAACTTCTGATGGTGGTGGCGGTGGAAACTCTGGGCTTGCTGATATTACCTCTGGAGAAACTTCTGCTGATGCTGGCAGTGGAAGTTCTGAACGTGTTAATATTCTCTGCGACTGTTCAACTAGATTTAATTCATCCATAATTAATACTAAATTAAATTCAAAATTTACTGGGAAATTATTTTCATTATTATACAATAA
>NZ_CEZPJD010000012.1:0-4476 GCF_983059655.1 Okeania sp. | reverse complement strand
AATAATTAATACAGATAAAGTCCCTTTTTATTAATTAGCAGCTCAGTTAATGTTAATTATTATTATGTTTATTTCTCCCCTACTCCCCTACTCCCTCACTCCCCTACTCCCCTACTCCCTATTCAAAGGATAAATATCTGCACTACTAGCTGACCATTCCCACATAGAACCAGAATAATTTTTCACCTTAAATCCCAAATCTGTCAATACAGAAGTAGACCAAGCAGAACGTACACCACCCGTACAATAAGTCACAATAATTTTATCTTTTGTAATTCCCTTTTCTTTCAAAATTTCTAAAATTTTATCCCGCGATAATAACATCCCATTATTATCTAACCAATACTTAAAATAGATATGAATTGCTCCTGGAATATGACCGCCACGTTGTTCTCCATAGGGTGTTTTTCCAGCATATTCTTGTGGCTCTCTAGTGTCAATAATTACTAAGTTATCTTTTTCTAAAATTGTTTTTAATTCATTCTGACTAATATGCCAATTTTTATTCCGATTAACAACAAAATCTCCTCTAGGTGGAGAATTATTTTTCGTAAAGTTAACTGTAGGAAAACCTGCTTTAACTAAAGCAGTAAAACCTCCATCGACTAAGAAGGATTTTTGATGACCTAAAGTACGTAACATCCACACTATTCTGCCATCTTCTCCCCAACCATTTATGGCATTGCCAAATACTATTACTGGTTTGTGATTAAAAATGCCTATAGCTTGTAATTTTTCTGTCAAAATTTTGTCATCTGTAAGTAATTTTCCTTTAAATGGAGATTGAGACTGAGAAAATTTTTGCCAGCTAATACAAGTTGCGTTTAACAAACGTTGAGTATTAAATATTTTGCAAGAACGAGCATCTAAAATTGTTGCTCCTTGTACAACTAATTCATGAGCTTGAGTAGAATTAATTATCCATTGATTATTTAATATTTTTTGAGAAGATTGATTAAGAACGAATTGAGAATTAGTAGATTGATTATTAACAATTTCGGCGGTTTTAATATAATTAGCGATCGCTAACGTAGAAATTAATCCAAATGTGATTAATCCTAGCAGTAAAATAAATTTAAGTACACTTAAATTGAGGCTCTTAAACATATAGTAGTTTACTCGTTTATTGGGCATATCTTGGCAGGAAAAAGCAAGGAAAAAAAGTAGGGATAAGGAGCAGATATGTTAGTCAGTTCGTCTTAATTATTCTGATGTTTACCACTCCCCCACTCCCCCACTCCCTTACTCCCCTACTCCTCTACTCCTCTTTTTTAATCCTAAATCAACAGCAACTTTATGAGCGCAAGCGAAACCAGAAAATGCCACAGCATTTAAACCTTGACCAGGAAATGTACTATCTCCAACACAATATAAACCAGGTATTGCAGTACGATTAAATGGCATTGCTAATAGACCTTTTAACTTACGACTAGGAATAGGCCCATAGGTGCCATCTTCACGATTTAAAAATCTTTGATGGGAACGAGCTGTTCCTACTTCCATATAATCTAAACCAGCATCTAAACCAGGAAAAATATTTTCTAATTTATCAATAACTCGCCCCGCAGCTTCTTCTTTTTTTGCTTCATATTCTTTGATTGTTAATCCTTGCCAATCTTCTATATAACTAGGTGTAAAACTATGAACTATATGATGACCTTTTGGTGCTAAATCTGGGTCTAAAAGTGTAGGAATAGAGACAAAAATTGTACCTTCTGATTCTTCCATTTTATCCCAATTTTCTAATACAATATGATGACATTCTGTACCTTCTGGAAATACGGAAGCTTCTACTCCTAAATGTAAACTTAAAAAACTTGGTGATTTTTGATAATTACTGCGCCATTTTTTCTCACTTGGCGGTATATTTTCTGCTGGAATTAACTTACCAAAAGTATCCCATCTCGTCGCATTAGAAATAATTCGTTTACCTCGATAAACCTTACCATTAGTTAACTTAACTCCTACCGCTTTTCCCTTTTCGATAATAATTTGTTGAACGCGAGATTTATATCTAATTTCTCCCCCTGTTTTCTCTAAACCTTCTACCAGTTTTTGAGAAATTTTACCCACACCACCTTTAGGATAATTAATACCACCATAGTGGCGGTCGGAAAACACCATTCCTGCATTAATCATTGGTGTCAAATCTGCTGGAACTACTGACCAACAATAACATTCCATATCAATAAACTTTAATAATTGTTTATCGCTAATATATCGACGTGCAACATCACCTACATTTTGAGGTAAATACTTCAATAAACCTAGACAAGAACCAGGATGTTGAAAAAATGATTTAGAGAGATATTTTAATTCTTCTAGAGATAATAACTCCATAGAATTGAGATAATTAAATACTGCCCAACATTCATCATAAAACTGACGAATTCCTTTTTTTTCCTGGGGAAATATTTGAGTTAATTCTTTGATAAATTTTTCATATTCTTGGTGAACTTTTAACTCTAAATTATCTGGTAGATGATAATGTATTTGTACCGGATCTGGAATTGTTTCTATGCTAACATTTACCGCGTCTAAAGCACGAGTCAGTAAATTTGTTGTACCTTTCTTGCCAAAGCCAAATATCATTGATGCACCAACATCAAATGTGTACCCCTCCCTTTCAAAGTAACCGGAGCTACCACCAGGAATAGTATAACTTTCTAATACTATAACTTTGCCTCCTTTGGCTGCAAGTTGAGTAGCTGTAACTAAACCACCAATTCCAGAACCAATGACTATTGCATCATATTCAAGTATTGGAGGAAATTTGTCAGTTAATGACTGAGATGCTGGAGAAATTGTCATAGTAAAACCTTTGTCAAAATTTGCTAGATTTTAGTGTAGCGCTTATAATGTTAATAGTGTTTGATTTAAATTAATCAAATTTAGTAGATATATATAGCAATTATCAAACTGCTAAGATACACAAGTTATAGAACCAGAAAGGTGAGATATTTATTCAACATTTAGAGGAGAAAATTTTTATTACACTTAATCATGCAGACACGTTATTACAACACATTTTGATAGCAGCAGCACGAAATTTATGTCGTCTTCGTTATTGGTTAAATCATGTTGCTCTTATTTTTCTATAACTTGGAGTTACGTTTTATCTTTATTTCAACAGCATTTCCCAGAGATTACTATTTTTTGGATAGTGCGATCGCTCAGTATAAAGGACATTCTATCGCAGATCACAGCATCAGTAATCTTCTAAATTATTAGACATCTCCAGAAAAGAGGGAACAGGGAACAGGGAACAGGGAACAGGGAACAGAGAAGAATAATTGATAATTTATGGATAAGAATTGATTTTATTTTTAATTTTTGGAGATGTCTATTGCATTAGGAATTGGCTTTCCAATATTCTCAGTATTCGCTTCGCGCTAGCTTTGTAGATAAAATTATTAATAACAATAGAAATATCTTTTTTGACTTTATAGCAATTTGAAAAAAGAATGCTACAAAAAGGTAGATATTGATCGGATATGCTTAAAAATAGCTGCTCCAGTTAATTTGAGATAGTTATTTCTATCTTTTTTCCCTTTTTTTCAATATTTACCCCTTCTTTTTTCTTCCCTATTCCTTCTTTCGTAGGAACGTTGCATGCAACGTCCCTACCATTTATAACAAACATTTATCAAATTGGTATTACTGAAGTTTTGATGATAATTTTTTCGGTTCAACAAACATTGAATTTCTACAAATTTTCTCAATGGTACTAATACTCATCTACTAAATAAATAATAGAATGGGCGGGGGAAAATAGCATTTTTTTATTTACTTTAAAATCAAAATTATCCCCACCTAAATTCCTACTTCTATTATAAATTTACAGCGTTTTCCGTTGTTATGAAGTACAAAATTTTAGGTTTGAGGGAACAGGAAACAGGGAACAGAAAAAAATAAAAATCACTGTACCTCATAGCTTCGGAAACTTCTGTACCTTTTCTTTTGCAAGTTTAATATCTAACTGTCATTTCAGTTATCAGTTATCAGTGCCTCTGCCTATTTGCGCAGCATGACCTAGGAAAGTCAAAGGCTTGAAATATTGAACTTGATTTCTCTTGGTCGATTGGATATGACTAGGAAACCCGCTCTTGACAGAGCCGCTCCGAAGATAGCCATCCCACCCTACGGGAAGCTCCGCTTTTTCCTGCGGAATGCTACGCAAACATGTCGGCGACAGCCGTTAACGTAGTTATGCCCTAGCAAAACGACCGCTCTCTTGGTCGATTGGATATGGCGTTTGCTAGCGCAAAGCTCCGCTAACGCGTTTGCGATAGCATTCCGCAAGGAAAGCGTCCCGGAGGGAACGGAGACCCGCTCTTGCAGAGCCGCTCCGAAGATAGCCATCCCACCCTACGGGAAGCTGCGCTTTTTCCTGCGGAATGCTACGCAAACATGTCGGCGATAGCCGTTAACGTAGTTATGCCCTAGCAAAACAACTGCTTTTCATCCCCTTAAAAG